>JAEYZB010000129.1 GCA_023428205.1 Bacteroidota bacterium
GATTTGAAAAACGCCATCGTTCGGTTGGAGGAAATGCGCTGAGAGCTGCTGTTTTAGGCGGCAATGATGGTTTGGTCTCCAACTTTAGCTTAGTAATGGGAATTGCCGGTGCTACCAGTGGACAAAGCGAAGTGCTGCTCACCGGACTTGCCGGACTTTTAGCAGGAGCCCTATCGATGGCATTAGGTGAATGGATTTCCGTAAAAAGTTCGCAAGAATTATTCGAAAATCAGATGACTCTTGAAATGGAAGAATTGGAAGCGAATCCTGAGGGAGAAGAAAAAGAATTGGCGCTGATTTATATTTCCAAAGGAATACCCGAAGACCAAGCGAAAAAGATGGCACGGGAAATTATCTCCAACAAAGACCATGCACATGAAATTTTAGTAAAAGAAGAATTAGGAATCAATACCGAAGATTTAAAAGGCTCGGCAATGGAAGCTGCGGTCACATCCTTTATTTTATTTGCTGCAGGAGCTATCATTCCTGTTATTCCATTTTTCTTTTTAAACGGAATGACCGCAGTATTGATAAGTGCCTTATTCAGCGCAATCGGTTTATTTGGGATTGGTGCAGCAATCACGCTATTCACAGGGAAAAGTGTTTGGTATTCCGGTTTCAGACAAGTGCTTTTCGGATTAATCGCAGCCGCTATAACATTTGGAATAGGTAAACTTATCGGGGTCTCTTTGGCAGGTTAAATCTTCTATATATAACCGTAAATCCTGCTCGTTTTTTCAAACCATTTCATCTTCAAATTTCATTATTCAGAAATTTTGCTCTAATGTTGCCTCCGAATCCGGGGGCGTTTCCATTTAGGAATCTGAGAAGTACCCATCGAACCTGAACATGGTAATTCATGCGAAGGGAAGGACAGGCATAACAGACGTAGCGGTAGCTATATCGTTTCCGGTATTCGTATTTTATAAATCAATATCGGAACAAATGAATTCAAAAAGCAGAAAGCAAAAAGCAAAAAGCGTCATTGCGAACGCAGTGAAGCAATCTCCTAAAATTAATCGCGATTGCTTCATTCGTTCCTCGCTCGCAATCGTGCTTGTTTTTTTTAATGCCATCGTATTTGCACAAACAGATTCCATCAAAACGATTGAAACGAAAGATGTAATTATTAATGCCGTGAAATCGAGCGAAAAAGACCCGCACACACAAACCTCCATTTCGCAAAAAGAACTGAGCGAACGGAATACAGGCAAGGATTTGCCGTATTTAATAGATAACCAGCCGAGCGTAGTAGTCACCTCTGATGCAGGCGCAGGAACGGGCTACACGAATATGCGCGTGCGCGGTAGCGACATTACAAAAATCAATGTAACCATAAACGGTATCCCCGTAAATGATGCAGAATCGCAGGTTACGTACTTCGTAGATGTACCTGACCTTGCGGCTACAAGCAACAGCGTACAGTTGCAGCGCGGTGTGGGCGCAAGTACAAACGGTGCAGGAGCGTTCGGTGCTTCGCTAAACATTCAGAACAATGGTTTTTCTACAAAACCTTACGGTTATTTCAGTACACACTACGGCTCGTTTAATACATGGCGGCACAATCTACGTGGCGGAAGCGGTCTGATTAAAAATAAGTTTTTCATAGAAGGAAGCGTTTCGCGCGTAAGTTCTGACGGCTATGTTGAACGCGCAAAGTCTGATTTATGGTCGTACTACATGCAAGCAGGTTTACTGCTGAAAAAAACAAAAATTCAAATCGTGCATTTCAGTGGTTTTGAAAAAACCTACCAAGCGTGGAACGGATTGGATACCGCTACGCTTGCACTAAACAGACGCACAAACACCGCAGGGACTGAAAGCAATCCGCCTTACGCCAATCAAATTGACAACTATCGTCAACACTATTTGCAGTTGTTTGTCAATCATTCATTCAATGAAAAATGGTCGTTGAGTGCTGCGGGTTTCGCCACATTTGGCAAAGGCTATTATGAAGAATATAAAGCCGACCAAAGGTTAGCGAAATATCAAATTGTTCCGTCCGACACCACGCTTACGCGCTCAGATATTGTGCGCAGACGTTGGTTGGATAATGTGTATTACGGTGGTTTGCTTGGGGCGAATTACGCCACACAAAAATGGGACGTAAAGTTTGGCGGAATGATTGCACAATATGACGGTAAACACTTCGGAAATGCCATTTGGTGTAAAGATTGTGAGGAAAGCGAAGTGGATAAAAACAAGCGATATTATTTTTCTACAGGCTTGAAACGGGACTACAACGTCTATGCCAAAGCGAATTATTCTCCTGTGCAATGGCTTGTCCTGTATGGCGATTTGCAATATCGCTATGTGCAACATCTCATCAAAGGCAACAACAATGATTTGGTAAGCTTCGACATCAATAAACAATATCACTTTTTCAACCCGAAAGCAGGTTTGAAGTTTCTTATCAAAAAACAACATCAGTTGTACGCTTCATTTGCCATTGCGAACCGCGAACCTGCGCGCGATGAGCAAATTGACAACCAAACAAATCCTATCAAACCGGAACGTTTGTACGACACAGAAGTGGGTTACAAATTTTCGCACAGTCGTGTGAGCGTTGATGTAACAGGCTTCTTTATGTATTACAAAAATCAACTCTTGCTTTCGGGCGCGTTGAATGACGTGGGAAATCCGATAAAAATCAACACCCCGAAAAGTTTCCGAACGGGTATAGAACTCCTTGCGGGAGCAGCTTTGTGGCAATCAAAAAAAGACAAACGCAATTTATTAGCCGCCAATTTCAATATCGCATATTCACTGAATCGAATCATTGATTTTGACGACCGTGTACCTGTGTATGATGCATACTATAACTTCATTGAATATACCGTAACGCATCACAAAACTTCTACCATTTCATTTTCACCATCGTGGGTGGGCGGCTTCACACTTTCTACCGAACCGGTGAAAAACTTCCAAGCCAAAGTGTTCGTGAAATACATTTCCAAACAATATTTAGATAACACACAATCAGCGGCTCGCGCATTGCCGAGCTACGCGTATGGTGATATTTCCTTGAGTTATTTGTTTCCATTAAAAGGCAATAAATCGCTACGATTTTCCGCAACGGTTTTCAACTTCTGGAATCAGAAATATCTCTCCAACGGTTGGACATACAGCGAAAGATATGCAGACGCAGGTGCAGTAAGTTCTCCGTATAGCTACAATTATTATTTCCCGCAAGCAGGAATACACGCAAGTGGCGGAGTCGAAGTCAATTTTTAATTGTCAATGGTAAATGAAGTGGTGCGAAAAAATGAGCAGGATTGATGAGTTTATCAAATGTGACGATTCATCAAGACCAAGAAAATGTGCAAATGGGTCAAAAAAATGAAGAGGATTTTCACTTACGACTTGTGACTTACGACTTACGACTTTTTTCTTACGTTTGCCCCCGATAAAATCCCAAAACAAATGAAAGAAACAGCTCTCACCGCTACGCACATCGCTTTAGGCGCGAAAATGGCAGAATTTGCAGGCTACAATATGCCTATCTCCTACTCCGGAATCAATAACGAACACTTGGCTGTGCGCAATGGCGTTGGGGTTTTTGATGTGTCGCACATGGGCGAATTTGTATTGAAGGGCGAAAAAGCATTGGATTTAATTCAGTCGCTGACCACCAATGATGCGTCTAAATTGACAGACGGGAAAGTGCAATATTCTGCTTTGACGAATGACCAAGGCGGTATTGTGGACGATTTGCTTGTGTACCGCTACAACGCTACGGAATACTACCTTGTGGTGAATGCTTCCAACATCGAAAAAGATTGGAACTGGATTGAAAAA
Organism: Bacteroidota bacterium; assembly: GCA_023428205.1. Taxonomy (GTDB): domain Bacteria; phylum Bacteroidota; class Bacteroidia; order Chitinophagales; family LD1; genus CALAYL01. The sequence goes on from JAEYZB010000129.1 coordinate 3,799, forward strand.
CACAACACGTTTGGCGTGGAAATGGAAAATATTTCCGATAAATTGAGTTTGTTGGCGGTGCAAGGTCCGAAGGCAACAGAGCTTATTCAAAAACTGACCGATGTAAATTTGTCGGCTATTCCGTATTACAGTTTTACCGGTGGTACCGTAGCGGGAATTCCGGACGTGATTATCAGCAACACGGGCTACACAGGCGCGGGAGGTTTTGAATTGTATGTTTGGAATAATGATGCAAAAAAACTGTGGGACGCATTGTTTGAAACAGGGAAAGAATATGGCATTCTCCCAATCGGTTTGGCGGCACGCGACACCCTCCGTTTGGAAAAAGCGTTTTGCCTTTACGGAAACGATATTGACGACACCACTTCGCCTATCGAAGCCGGTTTGGGCTGGATTACGAAATTCACCAAAAACTTCACCAACTCGGCATACCACAAAAATTTGAAAGATACGGGCGTTAAACGCAAATTGGTAGGTTTTGAAATGGTAGAACGCGGAATCCCTCGCCACGACTACAAAGTGAAAGACGCTGACGGAAACGAAATCGGCAAAGTAACTTCAGGAACACAATCTCCGTCATTGAATAAAGCCATTGGTTTGGCGTATGTGAAACCCGAATTTTCAACTTTAGACAGCGAAATTTTCATCGAAATACGCGACAAGGGCGTGAAAGCGAAAGTCGTAAAAACACCATTTTTGTAATAAGCGTATATTGCGCTAAATTTCATTTTTGGAACGCACGAAAATATACTTCATCTCTGACTTACATCTCGGCACTCC
>JAEYZB010000198.1 GCA_023428205.1 Bacteroidota bacterium
CAGTATATTATTGCACTGCTCTTTTATTTTTTCCACCTCATCTTTCATTCCAACCACTAATTTCTGAATCGCGAAATCATTCGCTTTGGAGCCGATGGTATTAATTTCGCGTCCTATTTCTTGCGTGATGAAATTTAGTTTTTTCCCCATTGAACTTTCATCGCTTTTCAATGCATCATCAAAATGCTTCAAGTGTGCCGTGAGGCGCGAAAGCTCTTCATTGATGTCCAACTTTTCCAAATAAAACACCACTTCTTGTTCAAATCGGTTGCTGTCAATTTTATCTTTCGGAATAAATGTTTCCATTCGCTCTATCATCTTGCTGCGAATTTCCCCCAAGCGTCTTTTGTCCTCTTCTTTCACTTGCACGAGCAATCCTGCTATGTTTTTCAGACGGATTTGAATATCTGTCAAAATACTTTCGCCTTCTTTTTTGCGAAACGCCATCAACTGTTCAATCGCTTTCCCCAAAAGTCCGTTGCAAAAAGCCAATTCTTCCTCCGCTACTTCTTGTTCTGTAGCGTTGTGAATTTCGGGTAACTGCAAAATAGACGAATACAAATGCGTGGAATCTGCTTGCAGTTCGTCTGCTATGTTTTTAAAGCGAACGAAAAGTTGTTTGACTAAATCAATATTGATAGATGAAATTTCAGAACCTCCTTTTAGCGAAAGCGAAACATCAATTTTCCCGCGCAATAAATGACTTGCTATAATATTGCGAAAATCGGCTTCGGCAGAGCGATAACGCGATGGCAGTTTTATCGTTAAATCCAGCCCTTTTGCACTATTCAGCGAACGGATTTCGAGCAGCAACGAACTTTGTTTGTACGTGGCTTCTGTTTTGCCGAAACCGGTCATGGAATATAACATAACTCTTCTGTGTTTTGCGAATAAAACATAAAGGTATTTTTTTGCGCCAAATGGTTCTTACTTTTATTTCAAAATAGCGAATATGGGATATTGGAAAATTGGAATACTGTTGGTGTCTATCGCCATCATTCCGCTATTCCATTATTCCAACTCTCCAATTCAACAAGAAGCAAAAAAACACACAACGATGGACACCATATTGCCAAAAACAGAAAACGAATGGAAAGAAAAATTAACCCCTGAGCAGTTTTACATTCTGCGCGAGAAAGGCACGGAACGCCCATTTTCAGGGAAGTTATATTTGACCAATGACAAAGGCTTATACAAATGTGCCGCTTGTGGGAATGAATTATTTTCATCCGACATGAAATTTGATGCGCACTGCGGGTGGCCAAGTTTCGACAAAGAAATTGCGGGAGGAAAAATCAAAACACAAGTGGACAGTTCACACGGCATGATTCGCACGGAAATCATGTGCGCGCGTTGTGGCGGACATTTAGGTCATTTGTTTGATGACGGCCCAACAGAAACCGGTTTGCGCTATTGCGTAAATTCCGTTTCATTAGAATTTGTCCCGGAGAAAAAGTAAGTTCCTTATTAAACTTCAAACATTTCTACTTTCGTCCCGAAAATTTAAATAACCCATTATGCAGGCACCCCGATTATTTGACGTTTTAAACGACTTTCAAAATTCTCCGAAACCCGATTTGTTTATTGCCAAAGAACATGGCGCATGGCGCAATTATTCTTCGACTGAAGTTTTCGATTTAGTTCAACAACTTGCGACAGGCCTATTGGCGAAAGGCATTTCTGCAAATGACTTTACCGTAGAAAATCGCGATAAAATCGCGATTTTAAGCAACTCGCGTCCTGAATGGTTGATAACAGATTTGGCGGTGCAAAGCACCGGAGCAGTTTTAGTGCCGCTTTACCCAAACACCTCGCCTAATGAAGTCGAAAAAATCTTTTTGGAGTCAGAAATAAAATTCTGTTTCGTAAACGATAAAGTGACGTATGATATCATCAAATCGGTTCAACCGAAAGTACCGTCATTACAAGCTATTTTCACCTTTGATGAAATAGCCGATGCTCCAAGCTGGAAAACCGTTTTAAAACAAGTTGGCGAAACCGAGAAAAAGCAACTGAAAGAAATTGCCAATCGCATTTCAGAAAACGATGTAGCAACTATTATTTACACCTCCGGCACAACCGGAAACCCAAAAGGGGTAATGCTCACACACAAAAATATTATGAGCAATATTCGCGGGGTTGAAAATGTAATTGAAGATGTCATTCACCTATCGCCTCCTGCCGAAAGACGCGCATTGAGCTTCCTGCCACTCAATCATATTCTGGAGAAAATGGTGACCTATGTTTATTTGTATCATGGCGTTTCTATCGGTTATGCAGAAAACATCAATACCATTGGCGAAAATCTGAAAGAACTGCAACCGAATGTTTTTGTCAGCGTACCGCGCTTATTGGAAAAGGTGTACGAGAAAATTATGGCAACAGGAAACGCGCTCACCGGTTTCAAACGTTGGATGTTTTTCAAATCATTGGAAGTTGCCGAAAAATTTGAATTAAACACCACACAATCGTTGTGGTATCGTTTGCAGTTAGCCTTTTTCCGCAAATTGGTTTTCACGAAATGGCACGAAGCGTTAGGAAATAAAGTACAGGGAATTGTGGTTGGTGGCGCACCAATGCAAGCAAAACTGATTCGCATTTTCACAGCCGCAGGAATTCCCGTTCTTGAAGGTTACGGTTTGACGGAAACTTCGCCTGTGATTGCGGTAAACGGCTACATTGAAACAGACCGAAAATTCGGCACTGTTGGTCGCATTGTAAAAGGCGTACAGGTAAAAATTGCCGAAGACGGAGAAATTTTGACGAAAAGCGATTCGGTAATGCTGGGATACTACAAACAACCCGCATTGACTGCAGAAGTGGTGAAAGACGGATGGTTCGCCACCGAAGACATTGGCGAAATAACAGCCGATGGCTTTTTACGTATTACTGACCGCAAAAAAGAAATCTTCAAAAACTCGGGCGGAAAATATATTGCTCCGCAACCAATTGAAAATACGCTGAAAGGAAATTCACTGATTGAGCACGTGATTATTTTAGGTCCGGAACGCAAATTCACATCGGCTTTAATTGTACCGGGAACAGACAGTTTGAAAGAATGGTGCAACAGGAATGGCGTACCATTTACATCGCGCGAAGAAGCGATTAAAAACCCAAAAGTAGTGGCAGAATACCAAAAAATTGTGGACGGTTTTAATCCGCAATTCAACCACGTAGAGC
>JAEYZB010000200.1 GCA_023428205.1 Bacteroidota bacterium
GATTAAATATGAACGCTCATAAACGTGACTGTGTCCCGTCAAAACGATATCTACGCCATGCTCTTCTAACACAGGAACTATGTTTTGGCGCATCGCTTTAATGTATATTTCCCAAAAATCGTCTGTATCGTGTGAGCCTTTGCTGTACGGACATTGATGCCAATAGGCTACTACCCATGGTAAGGTGTTTTGTGCCAAATCAGCACGTAACCATGCGAGCATAGGAGCCGCTTCCGCATTAGCTGCTGAATAAACGCAATTCCAATCATATGCGGGAGTTGTAGAACCTAATTCCGAATTCAATGAAATAAAATGCACATTACCGTAGTCAAAAGAATAATAGTTCTCCAAATTAGACTCTTTTCCTCCGGCTTCGGCTTGTGTCGGCACGGTTACGATATCGTAATACGGCCCCGAGTGTGTGTGGGGGTCTTGGGTGCACGGTATTCCGCAAACAGAAAGATAGTCGTGGTTGCCGGGAGTTGGGTAGAACGGCAAATGTTTAAATACTTCCGTATAGCCGTAAACAGAATCAAATACTTTTTGTTGATATTCGGCATCTGTACCGCTGTCGTAGGCATTGTCGCCATTCCACAGCCAAACATCAGTGTGTGTATCTTGCGAATATTGCAAATATGAATCACGAACTAATCGTTCTTTTTCATTTCCTTTTCCGAAGTCGCCAATTGACCATACGCGAATAGGTTGTACCGTTCCCGCTACAGGAGCCGTTTTGAAGTGATGATTTTCGACAGGACCACTGTTTAATGCGTTTCCGTTCGATTCGATTTTATAAAAATATTTAGTAAAAGGAGCTAAGCCGGTAATTGCGACATCGTGTTCAGTCACTTGAACGACACCTTCCACCATTTGCGTCAGGTTGTTGGGGTCTGTTCCGTAATAGACTTTTGATGTGGCAGCTATATCGGTCCGCCACTTTACATTGACGCTGCTTGGCGTTAGTTTTTGCAGGTAAGGTCCGCGCAACAATTCCTGGGCAGAAACAGCCACCGAAGATAGAATTAATGAAAAAGTGAGAATGTTTTTTGTGTATGACATACGTATGGTTTTGCTGCCAAAACTAATACTTTCATAATAATTGCATAATGTTTAGTTGATATTGGTCGAAAGTTGAGAATGGAAAGTCGGATGTAAAAAGTCGTGAACCAATAAATAAAGACAATTTTACTCATTTCGACAGGTGTTACAAGCTTGTCGAAGTGCTCAATACACCGCATTTTTTTTACCCATTTGCAGAAAAAGGTATCGATATTCAGATTAAATAAAACGTGCTCATTTTTTTGACCCATTTCGCACTGTTACTAATGACTGTGAAATGTGGATAATTAGCCCGAAAAATCCTTTGGCGTGGGGGTGTATTTACTATATTCGCACTCTCTTAAACGAGGCTTAAATTATGGCAGACGAAAACGATAGCAGAATTATTCCCATTAACATAGAGGAAGAAATGAAAACCGCGTACATTGACTACTCAATGTCCGTGATTGTGTCAAGAGCGATTCCCGATGTGCGTGACGGTTGGAAACCCGTTCACCGCAGAGTACTTTTTGGTATGAACGAACTCGGTATCGGCTCCAGCAAACCGCATAAAAAATCAGCCCGTATCGTAGGGGAGGTGTTGGGTAAGTTTCACCCGCACGGTGATAGTTCGGTTTATATGGCAATGGTGCGTATGGCGCAGGACTGGTCTATGCGCTATCCGGTGGTGGACGGACAAGGTAACTTCGGTTCGATAGATGACGATCCACCGGCAGCAATGCGTTACACCGAAGCACGTTTCCGCAAAATAGCGGAGGAAATGATGCGTGACATCGAAAAAGATACGGTGGATATGCGCCTGAACTTTGACGATACCCTGGAAGAACCAACAGTATTACCTTCTCGTATTCCGAATTTATTGGTTAATGGTAGCTCCGGTATTGCCGTAGGTTTGGCGACTAATATGTTGCCTCACAACCTCACGGAAGTGTCTGATGCTATTTTGCATTATATTGATAACAAGGAGTGTACGATAGATGACTTAATGCAGTTCGTGAAGGGGCCGGACTTCCCGACAGGTGGTACCATTTACGGGATTGACGGAGTGCGTCAGGCCTTGGCTACCGGTCGCGGGCGGGTAGTTTTGCGCGGTAAATCGGAAATCGAAACACTTGAAAACGGCCGTGAAAATATCATCATTACGGAAATCCCTTATCAGGTTGTCAAATCAGAATTGATTAAGAAAATTGCAGATTTGGTAGAAGACAAAGCCATTGAAGGAATTTCTGACATCAACGATTATTCTGATAGAACAGGGATTCGTATTGTCGTGGAATTGAAACGCGAAGCGATTGCAAATGTAGTGTTGAACCAATTGTATTCGCAAACGCCTTTGCAAACGTCTTATGGTGTAAACAGCATTGCGCTTGTTCATGGACGACCAATGATGTTGAACTTACGCGATTTGGTAAAACACTTTGTGGAGTTCCGTCACGAGGTAGTGGTTCGCAGAACAAAATACGAACTGAAAGAAGCTGAAAAACGCGCACACATTTTGGAAGGCTACATGAAAGTTATCGGTACAAAAGATGACTTGGATAGAGCTATCAAAATTATTCGCGAAAGTGCAACTCCGGATGATGCAAGAGCAGGATTGATGGAAGCCTATGCACTTTCTGAAATTCAGGCGAAAGCGATTTTGGAATTGCGTTTGCGTACGCTTACAGGATTGGAAATTGATAAGATTAGAGCCGAATACGAAGAACTGAGAAAGTTGATTGATTGGTTGAACCGTGTTTTGAACGAAGAACCTTTGCGCTACGACATTATCCGCAATGAAATGCTCGAGGTAAAAGAAAAATTTGGCGATGAACGCAGAACCAACATCGAATTTGGCGAAGGCGACATTAATATCGAAGATTTGATTGCCGATGAAGAAGTCGTGGTGACCATTTCGCACTTAGGTTATGTGAAACGGACTCCGTCAGCAGATTTCAAAACGCAAAACCGCGGTGGTCGTGGCTCTCGCGGTGCGGCAACGCGCGATTCGGACTTTACGGAACACTTGTTCCTTGCAACAAATCACAACTACATTTTGTTCTTTACCGATGCAGGGC
>JAEYZB010000203.1 GCA_023428205.1 Bacteroidota bacterium
ATTTAGTTCTGCGTTTGCGAATGGACTGCCGGTATTGGTGTACATGTTTTTTAATAACTGTGCATCCACAGAAGTTCCAATCGTGTTTGCCTTTTTCACTTCTGTCACCAATTCTGTAATCATTGCCAAGCGTTGTGTTTGCCCTGTGTAATTTACACTATCAAAATCGTAAGTGCTTGGTACGTCATAGCTTGGTGTTGAATCCTCTTTTTTGCATGAATTTAAACTAAGCGTTATTGCCGCAAATACAGCAATTGGTAGAATTACTTTCTTCATTTTTCTCATTTATAATAAATCTAAATAAATTTTCGTTTGCAAATGTAAAAGCTGATACGGGAAAACCAAGCCTTATTTAGATTAAATCTTAGGTGGCGGCCTTATGATGATAATTTAGTTTTTATCCGCTTTGGAACCTAAATAGATCCAAGTTATTACTAACGCCTTCAAAAGTTAGTTCGTTCTAACAATTTATTTACATTTGCCGAAAGTTTTTTATGACTTTCAAATCCTTAGACGAAGTTCACGGAACAATAGACACGACAGGAAACTTGACGTGGTTCAAGCGTTTTACGCTATTTATCGGACCTGCATTTATGGTCTGTGTGGGCTATATGGATCCGGGAAACTGGGCAACGGACATTGCCGGAGGAAGTACGTACGGCTACAAATTATTGTGGGTTTTGTTGCTTTCCAATTTAATTGCGCTATTGCTGCAAAGTTTGTGTGCACGGTTGGGTATTGTGAGTGGGCGCGACTTGGCGCAGGCTTCGCGCGAAACCTATCCGAAACCGATTACGATTGCATTATATGTATTGGCGGAAATAGCCATTGCGGCCTGCGATTTGGCGGAAGTGTTAGGAATGGCGATTGGTTTAAAATTACTGTTTGGTTTGCCGCTAATTTGGGGTGTGAGCATTGCCGCATTGGATACGTTTTTGATTTTGTATTTGCAGCAAAAAGGTATTCGCTACATGGAAATTTTCATTTTTTCCTTAGTGAGTATCATTGGAGTTTCGTTTATGGTGGAGCTCTTTTTTGCGAAGCCGGACGCAACCGAAGTGATGCGTGGTTTTATCCCATCAGGATTGGATAGCGGAGCGCTTTATATTGCCATCGGTATTATTGGCGCGACCGTGATGCCACACAATTTATATCTGCATTCCGCATTGGTGCAAACGCGCAGAAACGGTACGGACAGCAAGAGTATCCGCACAGCGATTAAGTTCAGTTTTTTTGATTCTATGATTGCGCTGAATATGGCGTTTTTCGTGAATGCCGCTATTTTGATTGTGAGTGCGGCTGTGTTTTTCAAAAATGGGTTTCACGAAGTGGCAAGCATTCAAAATGCACATTCCTTGCTTGAACCTTTGGTAGGAGAGCGGTTGGCGCCAACACTGTTTGCAATTGCACTGATTGCTGCAGGGCAAAGTTCCACCATTACCGGCACACTCGCGGGACAAATCGTCATGGAAGGATATTTGGAAATGCGCATTGCGCCATGGCTCAGACGAATGATTACGCGGGCTTTGGCAATCGTTCCCGCTATTGCCGTTTTACTTTATTATGGCGAGGAAAAAGCCGATGAATTGTTGGTGTTTAGTCAGGTGGTGCTGAGTTTGCAGTTAGGGTTTGCCGTGATTCCGCTCATTCATTTCGTGAGCGATAAAAAACGAATGAAGGAATTTGCTATCGGCACTTGGTTGAAAGTTGGCGCGTGGCTTTCGGCTTCGGTGATTGTATTTCTGAATTTGAAATTGGTAACGGACACAGCCTTGGAAGCGCAAAGCATTTTTTTCGGAGCAGTGATTTTGCTCTTTGTGGCTTTGCTGATTTACATTGTGGTGTTTCCGTTTGTGGAACGAAAAAAGAAAAAAACAGAGGCGACACTACACGATTATCCGCTTCTTGCACCGAAGATAGAACCTGTTTTGTACAAACAAATCGCCATTTGCGTGGACTTTTCGGGTAGCGATGCGAGTGCACTCGCAAAAGGTTTTGCCCAGGGAAATAAAGACTGTCATTTCCATTTAATTCACATCGTAGAATCGGCTGCGGCAAAGGCGGTCGGTTTGGAATCGCGCGACTACGAAACGCTGACCGACTGGAAAATGCTGAATGAATATGCCGAACAGCTGAAAGCGCAAGGTTTCAAGGTAACGCCACACATCGGTTTCGGCTCCACGAAAAAAGCCATTCCAAAATTAGTAGCCGAAATTTCGGCTGATTTGCTCGTGGTGGGCGCACACAGACACGAAGGCGTGCAGGACATTATTTATGGCGAAACAATTAGTGTGGTGCGCCACAAAGTGGAATGCGCGGTGTTGATTGTGTGAGTGAAGTGCCTTGAAAAAACGAGGAGGATTTGCAGGTATGCACAAGTGAGAGAGCAGGACAAGTTGCAAATTTGTCTTATTTATCGTCTTAAGTTACGCTATCGCTAAACTTGAGATAGCAGAGCAAGAAATGGTTCAAAAAAACGAGCAGATTTTACACACAAGCACCGCTTCGCTCATGCTTGCGCGATGTGGGACATTTTAACTTGGAAAAGCATCCTCAACACCTAGCAGTGCAAGTATAAGCATAAACAAGAATGAAAAAGCAATTAATAATAATGGACATAAAATGATGAATGCTATTATAGCATATTGCTTTATGTAGCTCTCACCAAAAGTTTTCTTAGCTATATAGTTAAATATTATCCAAAATATATAGAACAACGGAGCATACACAAATAGCAGAACAATTATCATGTGTTAATTTCTTGAGGTGCTTAAATGTCTTTAGAGTAATTCACTTTAAAAAAATATTTTTTGAGTGTGTCATCCCAAACGTTTATTGAAAAGCTGTCCCGTAAAATTACCGCCAACGGTTTACGTATTGGCGATGGTGGGGCATTTGAAAAACGTCAGCCCAACATTTGCACAAATGCCCAATAGAATTACAAATGTTGAGCTTACAACTGTCAGCCCCACTATTGCCAATACGATGTTACCGGCTGGGCTTCTGTCTGCCCTAAATTTTTCGGTTTCAAATACTCGGTTAGTTATCATAGTTGAACTTCAATTAAGTTAAGAGTGTCCTGAATTAAGT
>JAEYZB010000244.1 GCA_023428205.1 Bacteroidota bacterium
GGCTCCGGCTACGCGGTGATGTGTTTGCCGCTTCGCGGACTGCACACATCACCAGCTTTGCGTAATTCCCGAAAGCGAATAAATTCGCATCGGAAACTCCGCAAAGCCGGAGCCCGTTATGCCCAATTTTAGAAATGACACGCAAGAAATTTAAAATATTAGTCATCGTTCTTTTATGTATTATGTTGACAGTTTACGGATACATCAAAGCAAAATATTTTTTTGAAATTGACTCTTGTTTAGACAAAGGTGGTAGTTGGAATTATCAAAAAAAAGAATGTGAACTAGATAATAATCATACACAGTTTGATTATACAGTTTTAAATGACAATAGATTCGTAGGTGGATTTGAATATGAAACACATAAAAAAATTAAACCCAAAATTTTACATTTCGAAAATTACACATTTGTAATTGGTGTTGATAGTTCTCAGAATTCATCACTTGTATTTTACTACGGAAATAAGGAAATATTTACTCCTAGTCATTCTGATGGAGCTTACGACACTGTTATGTTTGCAAATTTAAATAACGATGGAATTCCAGACTTTTTAGTGAGCTATCAATTTGAAGATGGAGCAACTTTGTACGGCTACATATCAAGTTCGACAACGACTTTTAAAGAGGTAACATTATTTGACGAATGGCAAGAAACGTATTGTTTTGAAGGTGGTGACACTTTGCAATATATTTTACCTTTACAAATCAGGGACATTAACGATGACGGCAAAGACGATTTAATAACCAATCTTGTATCAATTAATAATAAAATAATTGCTATATCTTGTACAGATACTGTATTGGCTAATAAGATTAAATAAAACTGGGCATAACATCAGCTAAGCCACAAGCGGGCTTTCGTGCTTAGGCCTTATAATTTTTTCATATAAATGTGTAGAAATTATAAGGCCTAAATAAAAATTCGTAATTTAAATCCCGCCCGAGGCTTAGCTGAAAAACGTTATGCGGTATTATAAAGACAGACAAATGAAAATCAAACGATGGACAATTTTTATGCTTGCAGTATTTGGACTATTAACATCTTGTGTGGACTTATATTCCAAGCGACATAAAATAGACGGACCTTACTTTGTAGAATTAGACCCTGGAGCAGACTACCAGACACTTTACTTCGACCTTGGTGACGGAAATGCAATCGGGAGAATTGAAAACGTTAAAAGGGTTGGACACACCGACAAGTTTATAATTGCCGAGACACAAGACGGATACCATTTCATCGACAGACAGAAGGATAATAAGTTTCTCAATGGAAGCGAAATAATTGGAGACACGAAAACACACGACTATTTTATTAATTGGCTTGACTCGTTAAAAATTGAGGACTTTAAGTTTGATTACTATTTGGAAAAATAACACCGCATAACACGAACCGTTAGTGTGCCGTCAGATGTTCCCATCTGACAATTTTGAAGGATGAAAGAATGTCGGGCTGGAAAACCCGACAGCACAGGAACCTCCAAATCAGCCTGCCGAAAAGTTGAGTTGGAATGGCGACTTTAATTACATTTGCTTCCTCAATGTTACCACCATTAGCAGAACGAATGCGCCCAAAACAATGGGACGATTTCAGCGGACAGGAACACCTGCTCAGCGCTACTGCCCCATTGCGGAATATGGTGGAAAACAATGTGCTTTCTTCCATGATTTTTTGGGGACCGCCCGGCACAGGCAAAACCTCGCTGGCGCGCTTCATTGCCGATAAAATTCACTTGCCGTTCTTTCAGCTCAGCGCGATAGATTCGGGCGTAAAGGAAATTCGTGCCGTGATAGAAACCGCCACCAAAGCAGGCAGAGCCGTACTGTTTATTGACGAGATTCACCGTTTCAATAAATCGCAGCAAGATGCCCTTTTGGGCGCGGTGGAGTCGGGAATTATCACGCTCATTGGCGCAACTACGGAAAACCCGAGTTTTGAAGTGAATAAAGCCTTGCTTTCGCGGGCGCAGGTGTTTGTGCTCAGCGAACTGAGTAAAAGCAATTTGGAGCAGCTTTTGCAAAATGCCGTACTGAAAGACGAGGTGCTGAAAACACAAGCCATTGAACTGAAAGAAACGGATGCACTGCTCTACTACAGCGGTGGCGATGCCCGGAAACTATTAAATATGTTGGAGCTGGTGGTGAGCGCACTGCCGAGCGGACAAAAAGTAATTTCCAACGAAAATGTGGAGCGCATTTTGCAGAAAAAAATCCTCTATCACGATAAAAAAGGCGAACAGCATTATGACCTCGTTTCGGCTTTTATCAAATCGATTCGTGGCAGCGACCCAAACGCAGCTCTTTTTTATCTGGCAAAAATGCTGGAAGGTGGCGAAGAACCGACTTTCATAGCGCGAAGGCTTTTAATTCTATCGTCTGAAGATATTGGCAACGCCAATCCGAATGCGCTCCTTTTGGCGAATACCTGCTTTGATGCCGTACAGAAAATCGGTTATCCTGAATGTGATTTGATTTTAGCGCAAACGGTGATTTACCTCGCGACTTCGCCCAAAAGCAATGCCTCGTATAAAGCCATCCGCGCAGCACAGCAGGCGGCACGCAATTATTCGGAGCTGCCGATTCCACTCCATTTGCGCAATGCACCAACGAAGCTGATGAAAGAACTTGACTACGGCAAAAACTACCAATACGCCCACGATTTTGAAGGCAATTTCGTGAACACGGAGTTTCTGCCACCTCCCATTGCAGGGACGAAATTCTACAACCCCGCCAATAACGCGAAAGAAAACGAAATCCGCACCCAACTCAAAAAGTGGTGGAAAGAGAAATACGGATATTAACTAATTGATAATGGTTAATTGTCAATGGTAAATGAAGTGGCGGAGGTTCTCGAAGCCAAGTGGTGCAAAAAAACGAGCACGTTTACCCAAATCCCTTGAAAAAACAAGCAAGATTATGTAAATACTCTTTGGGGATTGCTTCACTGCGTTCGCAATGACACTTCTAACTTTACGGAATCTGAAAATTAATCTGCGTGGATTGCGAAACGGTGCCCAACTCCGTAAGCGAA
>JAEYZB010000266.1 GCA_023428205.1 Bacteroidota bacterium
ATATTGTCTTGATAGCTCTGTGTTTTGTAGCCGTTGCAAATAATCTGAATGTCTTTATTTATTTTCTTTTTCGCTTCTAATTTTTTGATGATTTCAAAGTCGAAAGCCGATGAAGTTTCAAGCAGTACGTTGCTTTTCAATGCCTCTTCCAACACAAACGAAAAGTGTGAACTTTTGGTGCAATAGCAATAGTAATAGTTGCCTTTATAATCCTGATTAGCAATAGCAGAATTGAAAAGTCTTCGTGCGCGCTGAATCTGTTGCCCGATTTTCGGCAAGTAGGTAATTCGCAATGGTGTGCCGTACTCTTTAATAATATCCATCAGCGGGAGATTATTAAACAAGAGAGCATTGCCGTCCACTTTAAATTCCTTTTGCGGAAAATCAAAAGTTTGCTCAATCAGTTCGCGATACTTGGGGTTCTTGTGCATTTTTCAAATAATAAGGAGGGCGAAAGTAACGAATAAGAGGAAATCCTGCTCGTTTTTTTCACCCACTTGGTTTTATATACTTTTTACAAACTTCGTTTTGATGTGGTCGGTCATTTTTGCTAAATCTTTCGAGTCATCATATACATACGATTTCCAGGCCGCGTCCATTAGCAGCATCAGGAATTGTGCTTCCATTTCGGGGTTTTGATAGCCTAAATCTTCAAATGCTTTTTTGAGTCTTTCCGACACCGGAAACATAAATTGTCGGTACTGTTGGCGCACTATTTTTTCGTCCATCAATTTGAACTGGCATTTCCAAAAAAGCAGGTCGTCTTCCAATAGTTTTATCGGCAAATCAATATAGTTGTTGATGTATTGCTGCGGGTTTTTTACGGAAAGTGTTCCGCGAATGCTTTCTACCACATTCCTATAGCCGAGTTTCACGATTTTTTCCAATAACTGCTCTTTGTTTACAAAATGCTTAAAAATCAATGCCTCAGACACTTTTGCTTTGTCAGCAATCATTTTCGTGGAAGTTTTGTGGTATCCCTTTTCTGAAAATAATTCTAATGCGGCACTTAATATATTTTGTCTTTTATTGGGCATTTTGCGTTCTGTATTTCGCTCCTAAACGTACAAGATTCTGATTAAACTTTGAAGAATCTTTTTGAGAGAAATCGCAATTAAAATGAAACAAATGTTTGAAACTACCCGCATTTCCGTTTGCTTTGCGGTTTATTATGGCACGATTAGAAGAAATAACTCCGTACGGCACAGCCGCTACCAAAAAAGAACAGGTGCGCGAAATGTTCAATAACATTGCATATCGCTACGATTTTTTGAACCGTTTGTTGTCGTTAGGCATTGACCGTACGTGGCGCACCAAAGCCGTTAATTATATTGGCGAAACCAAACCTGAAGTGATTTTGGATTTAGCCACAGGCACTGGCGATTTTGCAATGGAGGCTTTGCGCCTTCGTCCGAAACAAATTATTGGCTTGGATTTGAGCGAAGAGATGATGCAAATTGGCAGAAAAAAGGCGGTGGAACACAATGCAGAACACCTTTTGACGTTTCAACAGGGAGATTCGGAAAATATGCCGTTTGCAGATAACACATTTGATGCAATAACTGTGGGCTTTGGGGTTCGCAATTTTGAAAACCTTGAGAAAGGGTTGAGTGATATGCTGCGTGTGCTGAAACCCAATGGTCGTGTTGCCATTTTGGAAGCTGCGCGCCCGATGCGGTTCCCGCTTCGCCAGTTGTTTGATTTGTATTTTCAAAATGTTTTGCCGCTTGTCGGCAAGTTGTTTTCGAAAGATGCAAGAGCCTATTCATATTTGCCGGAATCGGTCAATGCATTTCCCGAAGGCGCAAAATTTGTAGAGATTTTGAATAAAGTCGGGTTCAAAAAAACGGCATGGAAGCCACTTACATTCGGCACTTGTGCTTTTTATACATGCGAAAAATAATTATTTGCATATTATTTTTGTTGCCCCTTGGGGTAAGCGCGCAGCTCAATGCTTATGGCTTGAGCCATAAGCAAATTTATTTCGGCATTGCGCTCGGCTTCAATGTTTCGAGTTATACCATTATCAAAAAACCGTATGCGCCAGAAAATGATTCCATCAAATCATTTTCATCGAAAGTCGGTCCGGGATTTAATTTGGGGATTGTCGGAAACTGGCAGTTTCACCGCTATTTTGATTTGCGATTTGTGCCTACACTTTCCTTTGCCGATAAAAAAATAGAATATCAAACGGTGGACAAAAAACAATCACTAGTTCGACAAACAGTGAGTTCCATTAATCTAGACTTCCCGCTCTATCTGCGCTTTAAATCTGAGCCGATAAAAGATTTTCGTTTGTATGTTCTTGCCGGAATGCGTTATGATATTGACTTTGCATCAAACGCAAATGTGCGTGATAAATTGATGTTGAAAGTGAACAAGCATGATTTAGCCGCTACGGTTGGCGCAGGGATAATGATTTATTTCCCTTATTTCATTATGTCGCCAGAGTTTACATTTAGTCATGGCGTGATTAATATTAATTCGCCTACAGAAGGCTATCTTTATTCGCGAGTAATCAATCAACTTTATTCAAGAACATTTACTTTCACGCTTCACTTGGAAGGTTAAAAATTCACTATGTCAAAATTTACGAATCAAACAATTGTTATAACAGGCGGAGCAAGCGGTATTGGTAAGGCGGCCGTTCAGCGTTTCTTTTCAGAGGGCGCCAATATTGCTATTTGGGATATGAACGAAACGGCAGCAAACGAATTGATTTTAGGATTGAATGGCGGCTCCCGAATAGTATTCAGTAAAGTAAACGTAGCCAATTGGGACGATTGTCAAGTTGCTGCTCAAAAAACGGTTGCTACTTTTGGCAAGATAGATGTGCTGATTAATAATGCGGGAATTACGCGTGATGCGGCTTTCGCCAAAATGGACGCGAAGCAATGGCATGATGTGGTAGATGTAAATTTAAACGGAGTGTTTAATGCAACAAAGGCGGTCGTGGATAATATGATTCAAAACAAGTTCG
>JAEYZB010000279.1 GCA_023428205.1 Bacteroidota bacterium
AAATGATACCGCGACAAGTTCACTTTACGCACAAGCTGATTATTTGGTTTCTATAAATGGATGGGGACTGGATAAACTTTCAGCACCCATCGAGCAGCCACAACCGTTTATGATTTTAAAATTGAAATAAAAGAGTATGATTTTTCTATTGATATTCATTACAGGATTTTTGGTGGTGCACACCCTTTCCAAAGAATTTACGTTGTTGGAAAAATCGGCATTGGCATTTCCAATTGGTTTGGGATTGAGCAGTTTTGCACTTTTCTTTTTCGGAGAATTATTTCATGCTGCATCGCTAAATAATTTGACGATTTCGTTACTTTTCATCATCGCGATTTGTGTAGGGGTTTTGGTTTATCTGCACAAAAAAAATATTCGCGTTTTTGAAAAACCAAAATTCTCCAAACCTGATTTGAAGTGGTTTAATTTGGTGTGGGCGGTATTTGCAGGTATGACGGCTTATTTGGTGTGGGGAATCACCATGAAAGGATTGTATTTTCCACCTGCGGAGTTTGATACAATTGAAGGCTACGACCTGCTGTCCAAAGCCATTGCGCGCGAAGGGGTTTTGGCAAATTCTATTTTGACGAACAAAGCCATTGTAGCAGGCTGTGGACCGCGTTTGCTTTATCCGCCTTTGTTGGCGTTCAGCAATTCCATTTGCTATATGCTTGGTATGGACACTCCTAAAATTATCAACTCTTTGTTTTTTGTGTCGTTCCCGTTTTTGTTTTACGCGCTGCTCCGAAGATTTGTCGGTTCAGTGAGTGCGATTTTCTTTACGTTTTTTATGGTGATTACGCCCGAAATGTTTGCGCACGGTTCGTTTGCGCTTACGAACTATCCGTGTGCGATTTATACTTCCTCGGCTGTGTTGAGCATGGTGATTTGGTATGAAAAACGCATTGCAGGCTTTCTGCCTCTTTCGGCTTTGCTTATGGCGTTTGGTTTATGGACGAGGACGGATGTGGTGATGGTGGAAGGGGCATTGTTATTGGCCTCGTTATTTATTTTGGTGAAAGAAAAAAACGCAAAACCGCTGCTATTTTTTGGGGCAGCGTTCGGGGTGTTTGTGTTGTGGAATTTATATTCCAAAGCCGTGATTCCGAAAGAGCAGACTTCGTTTTTCATCAAACATTTGTTTTGGAGCAGCGAGAAGTTAGGAAAAGTATTCTCTACTGCTTGGGGCGAATTGATGAGTAGCACACAATTGTATGGTTGGACGTTTTGGATTTTTGTATGGGCGTTGCTTGTGAATATTCCCGCGATTATCAAAAAAGATAATTGGTTTTTCTTGTCCATTCTTTTCGTGGCGTTGGGCGGCTACACGCTGCTTTATTATCAAATGAACGATGACGGCACACTTTTCACAAACGGAGGTTGGATGCTTTCAGGCTACAAACGTGGCTTGTTTGTTTATGTGCCGCTGGTATTAGCGTACGCGGCACTCAGCAAAAATGTAAATTGGGTGTTTAGCAGGATACAGAATGCACTAACGTTTGAATAAAACAGGTACAGGGGATAGGATGCAAGTATAATTTATTGCAGTTTGTCCAAAATCATTTGGAACATATCTTTTACGCTTGAGTCGCTGTTGTTGATGAGCGTTCCTGTATTTAATATACTGCAATCCTTGTTCTCTTTATTTATTTGAAGTGGAGAAGCAGAAGATGAAATCAAAGAATTTACGGGAACATTCAGCACTTCTGCAATAGCTTGCAACTGTACTAACGTAATATTCACTTTGCCATTTTCTATTTTTGACAATGTGCCTTTAGAAATCCTCAAATCGTCAGAGCAAGATTGGGACTTTTACATTCTAAAACAATGTTTTTATGGGTATAGCCATAAAAACTTAAAATAATTTCATATTTTTACGCTTATATCCATAAATAATATGATAGAAAGACCCGACTACATAGCACAAATCAGGCAACTTATAGACAAGCCGCAGGTAAAAATACTGACAGGTATTCGCAGATGTGGTAAGTCTTCGGTATTGCTTTTACTGAAAGAAGAGTTATTGGCAAAAAAAATAGCGGAAGCGCAAATTATTCATATCAATTTAGAGAGTTTTCGGTATGCAGAAATCCGCAACGCCAACGCGCTGTACGACTTTATAAAACAACAGATAAAAGGACGCAAACGATACTATTTGCTGTTAGATGAAATACAGGAAGTAACAGAATGGGAGAAAGCAGTTAATTCTTTTTTGGTGGACTTTAATGTTGATGTGTATCTCACAGGTTCTAATTCGCATCTGTTATCTTCCGAACTGGCTACCTATCTGGCGGGACGGTATGTAGAAATTCCGGTTTACACGCTTTCGTTTACAGAGTATTTACAGTTCCGAAGTCATTACGCTCCCGATGAAACGGCAAGCAAAACCGATGCCTTTCTGAATTACCTTCGGTTAGGCGGTTTTCCCGTTATTCATACGGTTAATTATGAGGAGGAAGCGGCTTATAAAGTCGTTTTCGATATTTATTCGTCTGTCATTCTACGCGACACTGTGCAGCGTTACAAAATAAGAGATGTGGAATTATTGGAACGCATTGTGCGGTTTGCATTTGATAATATCGGCAACACATTTTCGGGCAAAAGCATAGCCGATTTTTTTAAAAGTCAGCAACGAAAAATTGACATCAATACCATTTACAATTATCTCAATGCGCTTGAAGGAGCGTTTGTATTGTACAGAACATCGCGCTATGATATAAAAGGAAAAGAAATCCTGAAAACACAGGAAAAGTTTTACGTAAGCGATTTGTCACTCATCTATGCCGTAATGGGCAGCAGAGACCGAATGATTGGCGCAATATTGGAAAATATCGTTTTCTTGGAACTGAAACGCAGAGGGTATAAGGTATTTGTCGGAAAATCGGGGGATAAAGAAATTGATTTTATAGCCGAAAAAAGAGGCGAAAAAATATATGTACAGGTTGCGTATAAATTGGAAAGAGAGAATACTGTAGAGAGGGAATTTGCCCCGCTTTTAAGTATCAGCGACCAATACCCGAAATACGTTGTAACAATGGACGAATTTTGGAAAGAATCCGTTGAGGGCGTAAAACACATTCACATTGCCGACTTTTTACTGTCGGATAACTATTGAATCCTGCTCATTTCGATAAACTCAATGCATCGCGTTTTTTTGACCCATTTACAGAAAAGAAAAATTTAGCGGAAGAAGTCTAAGGCAGACGCTTTGTTTTTTTATGTTAGAAATGGTCTGAAAAACGGGTACGTTTTTCATTAACCATTATCCATTGACAATTATCAATTAGACTTCCGGTTCTTGCTGGCTCAAGCAATGGAAACTTCCCAAGCCCCAAATGATGTCCGTAGAATCAATACCCACCACTTCGCGCGTTGGGAAACATGACTGAATAATTTGTAATGCGCGGTCGTCATTTTTTGCATCACGGAAAGTTGGAACAACAACGCTTTTATTCGCAATGTAGAAATTAGCATAAGACGCGGGAAGTCGTTGGTCTTCATAAATTACAGGTGCGGGCATCGGCAGTTCTACAA
>JAEYZB010000005.1 GCA_023428205.1 Bacteroidota bacterium
TGTCGCGGCTGAATGGAGCTAATTTCGCCAAGTGTGAAACGCGCGTAGCTTTGTATGTTCCCCAATCTGCGGCTTTTTGCCACGAGCCATATTTCTCGTTGAGTTTTTTCTTCGCTCGATCTAATGACTGCAATACAATAGCTTCTCGGGTTTCGCGTTCGCCCGTTTGTTGATTGTCGTAAAAATTACTGGTGCTGTCTAATTTTAAAAAACGAGCCGTCAGATAATTGTTCGGACGTTTCATCGGCAAATCGACATCAGCCATCT
This sequence comes from Bacteroidota bacterium, assembly GCA_023428205.1. Classification (GTDB taxonomy): domain Bacteria; phylum Bacteroidota; class Bacteroidia; order Chitinophagales; family LD1; genus CALAYL01. The sequence goes on from JAEYZB010000005.1 coordinate 268, forward strand.
CGTCCCACAAAAGTGCTACTAATTCCGTGCTCCATTCTTCAAATAATACCGCTTCTTTTGAGTCAGCATTATTGAAATAATTCCAAGCAGAAAGTTGGTTTACAAACCGTTTATCATCTTCGTCTTTCAGCAGAGGCGAAACGATTTGTGCTAAGGTTGGCACAAACATTTCGGCAAACACATTGTAATTATCGCTGTGCATTTTCTTCATAAAATTGGCATCAATGCTATTGGCTTCGTTAAGCAATTTGTTGATGCGAAGAGCCCGGAAATTTTCGTACACGCCAATGCGGTCAACATCGTACGGATATTTTTCATCGACCGGAAACTGATTCGCGCTACTCACAAAACCGCGTTCAGGGTTTTTATGCAATGGATTATGCTCGCTTGGAATGTAAGTGGACCAATCGTTCGCACTGTTTGAGCCGTCCGCCACCTCACTATGTACATTCGGGTGTTTGCCCTGTTCGGTCATCGCAATATCGTTGCTGCGCGAAGCGAAAACAAAGTTTTGCGTAGGGCAAGCGTAGTGCTTGAGGGCTTCACGGTAATCGTCATAATTCTTGCCTTTATTCATCAGGTAGAATGTTTTGAATTCATTGGACGGCAAATGTGCAGTCCATTTCAATGCCAATAGTTGTTTTGCTTTTGTGTTTCGGAATGATTTGTCGAAAACAATCGGTCCGTATCGGGTGTATAGCACCGTGTCAAAAAATTCTTTCGGAGAATTTTTGACGAAATAATGTTCTATTTTCTTGTTCGTTTTTTCCCACTTACCATCTACCAGATATTCATCGTGTGAGTCATCTTTAAACTGAATCGAGAACCAGTCGCGCACATCGCGTCCGCCATTGGTTACGCCCCACGCAATATCTTCATTGAAACCGCTGATAACGCAAGGTGCACCCGGCAAAGTTGCGCCATACACATTAATTCCCGGAGCGACTAAGTGCATTTCATACCAGATACTCGGTAAGTTTAATGCTAAATGCGGGTCGTTGCAGAGAATTGGTTTGCCGGATTTGGTTTTAGAGCCGCCTACTGCCCAATTGTTGGAGCCGGTAATATCATCCGGTTTTTCTAAAATGTTGTTGTACGCTTCGTAAGGGGCTTGGTCTTTGGCTGAAATCGTTTTTCGCTCCGTTTTTTTTACTTCTGGATTTCTGTTGAAACCGTCTATTGCAGTATAATTGTAAGGAGTTCCTTTCGGGATAATGAAGTCCTGAAAATCGTCATACTCGGAATACAAATGTTTAAATTCTTCTTCGCCATATTTTGCAATGAAATTGGTGTTTTCAATATCAAACTCAAAAACCGAAAGCATATTCGCCATATTTTTGAGCAATAGCGCGACTTTTATCGGTTTCCATTCTTCGGGTGCATAGCCGAGCAATTTATATTCGAGGGGATAATCTTTCGGATTAAGGGATTTAATATATGCATTTACGCCATTGCAATATGCCATTACGAGTGCGCTTGATTGCTCATCTTCGCTAATTAGTTTTTCGGCTTTTTCTGCGCCAAATTCCAAGCCGATTCTGCGTTGCAAACGGTCGTTATCCAGTGCTTTTTCGCCCACAATTTCGCTTACGCGACCTGCTGCATTGTGCGTCTGTGTTTCCATCTGCCACAAGCGATATTTTGCAGTCAAATAACCTTGCATAAAAAGCAAATCGTGTTCGTTTTTCGCAAACACGTGCGGCACCAAACGCTTATCGAAAACGACTTCTACTTTATCTTTCAAACCATCAAATGAAAAGGTTTCATTTTCGTAAGAAGCGCTTTCTGCATTCTGCCAAAAGCCATCAAATGGACTTAGGAATTTTCCGAGTGCAGGTGCCGGTCCGAGTGGACGGTTCAATACAAATATTAGCGCTGTTGCGCTAAAAAAACTGAGGAAGAAAGAAATGTATTTCATGTGTAATATTTGATTGCTTAAATGTAAAATCTTTTTAGAACTCGTTTGAATATGAAATTCTGTTCATTTCGATAAATGTTATACTGAGCACTTCGACAAGCTCGGTGTAACACTTGTCGAAGTACTTAATGACCTCATTTTTTTCACCCATTTGCGCTAATGAGCATTTCTGCGATTTTCCGGTCATTTGCTAAACGAGGTAATTTATTTTGTCCGCCTAATTTCCCTTGACTTTTCATATATTCTGCAAATGCACCGCTTTTCAGCGAACGTACTTTCAATTGCCCTAAAATGTTTCCGCTTCGCAAATCAAAATAATATGAATTTTTTTGTTGTAAAGCTTCGTCAATTTTTTGTTCGAATACCGCTAAATCTCCCGGTTCAACGGCAAACTCGACAAACCATTCGTGAAAGGATTTCCCTTTTTCAGGTGCGACATGGGGCGCGACAGTAAATTCTGTAATTGCTACGTTTGTTTCATTTGCAGCTTGTAAAATGGCGGACTCTACTTCCTCGCCAATCACATGTTCACCAAAGGCTGAAATAAAATGTTTCGTGCGACCGGTCACGACAATTCTATATGGATTTAGTGAAACAAATTTAATCGTGTCGCCAATATCGTAGCCCCATAAACCCGCATTGGTATTGAGAATAAGTGCGTAATTCACGTTTAGTTCTACTTGTGCAAGATAGATTCTTTCTGCTCGTTCGGTGTATATATCATCCGCTTTGATGAACTCAAAAAAGATGCCAGCATTGATATTTAATAGCAACCCTTTTTCTTTTTGTGAGTCTTGATATGCAATAAACCCTTCTGATGCCGGATAGGTTTCCACGGAATCAATTTCCGCCCCTATCAAGGCTTTCATCTTTGCGCGATAGGGTTCGTAGTTTACTCCTCCATAGGCAAACATTGAAAATTGCGGAAAAATTTCGCGAATGTTTTTCTTGCCTGATTGCTTAAGTAGTTCTTCAAAATACATTACGACCCATGGCGGAATTCCACTGATAAGCGACATTTTTTCTTTCAATGTTTCTCTCGCAATAGCACTTACTTTTTGTTCCCAATCATCCATACAATTGGTTTCATATGTCGGCATTCTATTTTGTTGTAAATAGGCGGGAACGTGATGATATACGATGCCTGATAGTCGTCCGCTTGGAATTGTTCCGTGCGTGCCAAGTTCAGGCGAGCCCTGCAGAAAAATCATTTTGTAATCAAAAAAATCGGCTTTGCCGGTTTCGTACACATAACATAGTAATGAATTTCGTGCCGCATTGATTTGTTCTTTAATCGAAACATCTGTGAGCGGAATGTATTTTTTTCCTGAAGTGGTGCCGCTCGATTCACAGAAATATAATGGCTTTCCCTCCCATAATACATTTTCTTCACCATGCGTAATTCGTTCTATGTATGGCTTTAATCCTTCATAATCACGGACAGGAATTAAGAGTTTGAAGTCTTCATAGGTGTTGATGTTTGTAAATTTATGGTCTTTACCAAAAGCGGTTCGAGCACCCGTACGAATCAACTCACGCAGCGTCTTCTGTTGCAATTCAACAGCGCTTTTTTGTTCTTTATATATTTTCGGAACAATGATTTTAGCAATCAGTTTGGCCGCTGTGGCTTTGAAACCCATAATGAAAATTCTAGTGCAATTTACGCTTTTTTAGTGGAAAAAGAAAAGGGTTGCTATTGGCAACCCTGCTCATTTTTTTTACCCATTTCGTTATCGCAACAGTGTAAACGAACCTTCTTTTTTAATTATTTTTTGCTGACCCGGACGATCTTTGTCAGGAACCTCTATGTAAATGTAGTAGGTATATACTTCTGTTGGCTGTTCTTCGCCTTTGTATTTTCCATCCCAACCGCTATTAGGGTCTTTGTGTATTATTTCTCCCCAACGGTTATATATTCTAAAATCATACAATACCGCTTGTTTGCTGAAATACACAGGGAAGTATGTATCGTTTACACCATCTCCATTGGGTGTAAAAGCAGAAGGCATGGCGACTTCACCCGGTTCTATGACAACTAAGTATATGGTCGTGGAATCCATACAGCCATATTCGTTATCAACGACTTGAACAGTATAAGTCGTGGTAGATAATGGACTGACGACAACGGTGGGACTATTTAGAGGAAACGTCCCATTAATATCGGCAGGTAACCATGTGTATGTGTAATTTCCATTATCGTATTGTGTCAAAACTGAAAGGGTTGATTCATTATTGGGGGTAGAACCGATATAAATTGTATCAGGGAAAGCGGTTCCTTGTGCATTTATGCACCAAATGTTTACGGTGTCGGTAGCCATTGCCGTGCAGCCGTATTGATTGGTTACAGTCAACGTATAAATCTGATTTATTTTTGTGGAGTCGTTTGCAAATATCGTTACACTTTCGGTCGTGTCCCCGGAAGACCAAAGGTAGTTTAATGTGGTATCAGGGGATGGATTTAATATGACATCTTTACAGCAACTGTTCTTGGCTACACCCAAATTAATGATTGGAGAAGGGTTAATGATTGTCGTAATTGATGCTGTTCCGGAGCAGCCATTTATATCAGTGGTTGTTACGGTATATGTTCCTGCTGTGTTTATGGTGATAGTTGCTGATGCGGTATTGCTAACATCATCCCATGTGTAATTATATCCTCCGCTTGCGACCAAGATAGTACTATCTCCTGAACAGAAGGAAGGATTCCCGTCAATTGTAACAACCGTAGGGGCATTAGCTGTTACGACAGCGGTAGCGGTCCCCGTACATCCATTTACATCAGTTGCCGATACGGTATAAGTCCCGGCAGTTACGGTAACACTTGCAGTATAACTGCTGAGTGGGGCTGCCCATGCGTAAGTTACTCCTCCGTTCGCGGTTAAAGTGGTGTTGCTTCCCTGGCAATAATTTAAAATGCCATCAATAGTCACATAAGGGGTTGGATTCTCTACTACAACAACCGTTTGGGTTCCGGTGCAACCGATTGCGCTGTTTGCTGTTATCATGTATGTCCCGGCTGTCACCGTATTGGTCGGGTTAGAATTATTAATCGGAGGTCCCCACATATAGCTTGCTGCGCCACTCGCAGTTAGAGTGGTATTAGCCCCTTCGCAGTAGGATAAGGCACCTATAATTGTTATCGGTACAGAATCTACGGTCACCGTTACGGAGTCAGTTACGAGTATAGGACATGATGGCTGTGTAATATCAACATAATATGTAGTGGTGTTATTGACAATTGCTGTAGGATTCGCAATGTTCGAATTGCTGACAGCTCCTGGTGGTCGCCAACTATAACCTGATCCTCCTGTGGCGGTCAATAAAACGGCACCTCCGGGACAGACCATTGGCTGTGATGCCGATGCGGAGTGAGGTGTGCCATCTAAAATAGTTATTGTGGCACTTCCAAGAAGAGAATCACAAGGAGTGTAAAAGGTCAATGTGACAGTTTCCGGCCCTTCTGCTATGCCGTCTGCTATCGGGTTAATAGTCACTACACCATGATTTTGCCCTGCAGGTAGAACGACTATACCACTTAGCGTATTATAATCTACGCCATTTACGGCAGTCCCCGAGATGGTGTAAGTAATCGTATCAGTAGTTGGAAACGTCATGCTTATCCAAAAGTCGATTTGCCCATCTAGGCAGCTTTCTACCATATCCAAATAAGCACTTCCGCCAGAAGTAGAAGTGTAAAAATCAGCTGTGCGAGATTGGCATACAGGATCAACAAGAACGGAGCAGTCCAATACTCCTGTCCCTCCTGTTTGGTGAATAGAAATCATTCCCACTTGGTTAGAGTAGTTAGTCATCAAGATGATGTAATAC
>JAEYZB010000044.1 GCA_023428205.1 Bacteroidota bacterium
ACAAGGGTATGGGAACGGAGTTTTTTGCCGAAGGTCGTGTCGATAAAGCCGGTAAACGCTTTCACTTTTGCGAGGGAGAGATTTATTATTTCGAGAATGAGAAAAAAATAACCGTGGCGAAATGTACTACCACAATGGCGGTAGTTTAAATGCCTTCGCTTTGAAATGAAATTCTAAACCTACATTAAGCCGTTACATGGAGCTTCGAAATGCTCTATCCTCCTCGTTTTTTTCACCCATTTGGGTTTTACAACTTGATTAAAGAAACCGCTGCATTTCCGCTTTGTGATTTCAAGTGCAATACGTAGTTTCCACTGTTGACGCCATTTATTTGTAAGACATCTTCGTGTAATCCAATTGAATTGCCGTTTAGCGTTTGCTCAAATACTTTTTTGCCGTTTAGGTCAAACAAGATGGCCGTCACGCTTTCTGCTTTGTACAGATAATATTGAACTTGTATGGTGTTTACAAATGGATTCGGATAGCACATGAGTGAAACCAAATTGTTTTTCACCGTGCCGATTCCGGTGGCTGTTTCCGGAGCTAAAGCCGGCATACCTGTACGTGCAGGTATCGCTCCGCTTGCTTGACGTAAAAAACGCTCATTTTCATTCGTATACCACGATGCTCCGACTTGTGAAGTAAACTCAGGTAAAGTGATATCTGATACATAGATATGATCCCCCTGAGTTCTATTCTGATTCAGGTCTAACAGCAAATATCCGCGTTTCACAAAGTCAACATATTTAATGTGCGGATTCATATTTTGTACTACTGAAGAGCTTACCGGGAAACTGCCACTTCCGCTGGTAACGCTTGTTGCTATAAACTCTACTGCCACCGAGCCTGCTCCTGTGGATGAATTATAGGTGCTTCTGTCGTACGGCAAATCATTTGACCATGATGTATGAATATCTCCTGTCAGAAACACAACGTTATTCACATTGTTATTTAATATATTATCAAATACCACTTGGCGGTCGTGCGGATAGCCGTCCCACTGATCGGGATTAGCAATAGATGAGCCGAAAACAATCAATGGAGCAACCATTACTTGATTGCCGATAATTTTCCATTTTGCGGTAGATGTGTTGAGTTGGTTATTAAGCCAGTTTCGTTGAGAAACACCTAATATTGTTCTCGTGGTGTCTTGAAGAGTGGGATTGGTTAATGAAATAAGTTGCCCCGGTATTTGCTCATCTCGTCCTTCCACACGGGTATCTATCATTATTAAATCTGCTAAGTTCCCGTAATGTAGGGTGCGGTGAATAATGGTGTCATTTCCCGGAGCGGTTTCCCGAATCGGCATCCACTCAAAATAAGCTTTACGGGAATATGTTTTACGGTTTTGCCAAGTTCCTTCCGCGCCTTCAGTATGATTTCCTGCTCCTCCGCTCCAAGTGTCGTTTGCTGTTTCATGGGAGTCCCAAACAGTAACGAACGGAAATTGACGATGTACTTCCCGCAAATCCGCATCTAATTTATATTGCGAATGGCGCATACGATAGTCGGCCAAGGTGATAATTTCTGCGTATGGTTCTGTTCTGCGCGTAGTGTCTCCCGGAATGGAAGAATCATCTTTGTATTCGTATAAATAATCGCCTAGATGTAATACCGCATCGACCTCATTTTTATTTATAATATCTCTGTAGGCGTGAAAATAGCCATTCGGTAATTGCGAGCAACTTACTACTGCAAAACGCAAATTTTCCACTCCGCTCACAGGAGCGGTTTTCGTTCTGCCGACTAATGAATGTTTTCCTTGCCCTGAAAAACGATAGTAATACCAAGTGTTCGGCTGCAATCCTGTTGCATCTACTTTCACAGTAAAGTCTTTCGTGGCATCGGTTGTTACCGAACCACTATTCACAATCGTGCTAAATGATACGTCTGTTGAAATTTCCCAACCTACAGTTTCGCTCGCATTTTGCGTAGTGATTCTTGTCCACAGAATTATTCTGTCCGGCAGCGGATCACCACTCGCCACTCCGTGATAAAACGGTTCATAAGCAGGATTCAAAAAAGAACGGCTTGGTCCGTCAGCGTGTTGCGCGAAAGCAGTGAAAAAAACGAACAAGAATACAAAAGAAGATAAAATACGATTCATTATGATTTGTTTTGTGATTCCAAAAATAAGGATTTTACGTTACCGAAAAATTAAATTATTGAAGCCTATTTTACTTCGCGTAATTTTTCCAAAACCACATTTACGGCAGGGCAAACAAACGTGTTTTCATACGTAGTGTTCGGGTATTTGAAAAAATCCCCTGAATCTGTGTAAGGATAATTCGCACAATCACTAGGTCGCGCTTCGTATATCTCGCACTTGTTGTCGCTTTGCAGAAAGGGGCAAGGCGATTTTTTGACCACATAATCACCGTCTTCGTCCAACCGCAAATAGGAATCAATCAAAACAGATTCTTTCATTCCTAGAAACTTAGAAATGCGTTTCAAATCAGGTGTTTTGAAGCGGGGAGAAATAGATTTGCAACAATTTCCGCAATCTAGACAATCCACTTTTGCAAAGGCTTCATCGTGCAATTCAGGCAAGAATTTTTCAATGCCTTTTTTTGTTTTCGCGCGTTTCAAAAATTCTTTGTTCGTTTTTTGAAACTCTTTGCCTTTGGCGATTAAGTCTAAAATATATTTTGGCTGTTCCACTTTGTAAAACTAAAAATTGAAACCACAAAGAAGATAGAGCACCACACAAAGAATACAAGGCTTCGTGTTTTTGTGGTTAGTATTTGGAAATGGACAGAAAAATCACTTTTCACTTTTAGTTTTTCATTTTTAGTTTTGTTCTTACAATGAAGAACTTTGCACTTATCGGAACTGCGGGCTACATCGCACCGCGCCACTTGAAAGCCATAAAAGAAACAGACAACACGCTCGTTGCTGCGCTCGATAGGTTTGACAGTGTGGGCGTTATGGATTCGTATTTCCCGAGCGCAAAATTCTTTACCGAGTTTGAGCGTTTTGACCGTTTTGTGGATAAACAAAAACGCAACGGGGTAGCGTTAGATTATGTTTCCGTTTGTACCCCCAACTATCTGCACGATGCACATATTCGTTTCGGATTGCGTCACCACGCTGATGTAATTTGTGAAAAGCCTTTGGTGCTGAACCCATGGAATATTGACGGTTTGAAAGAAATTGAAAGAGAAACAGGCAGCAGAGTGTGGAACATTTTTCAGTTGCGTTTGCACCCTGCGATTATTGCCCTGCGGGAGAAAGTAAAAAATGCGCCTGCCGACAAAATCTTTGAATTTGATTTAACCTACATCACTTCTCGAGGGAATTGGTACTACACAAGTTGGAAAGGCGACACGGCAAAATCGGGCGGTATTGCGACCAATATCGGTGTGCATTTTTATGATATGCTGAGTTGGATTTTCGGAAGCGTGAAACAAAACGTTGTACATGTTCACACACATGACCGTGCTGCGGGATTTTTGGAATTCGACCGAGCAAAAGTACGTTGGTTTCTGAGCATCAATGAAGAAACTATTCCTGCGGAACTTCGCGCACAAGGGAAACGCACGTATCGCTCCATGAAAATTGAAAATGAAGAAATCGAATTTTCAGATGGTTTCACCGATTTGCATACCACAAGCTACGCTAAGATTCTTGCAGGACAAGGATTTGGTTTAGATGAAGCGTATCCCTCTATCACTATTGTACACGACATTCGCTACGCAGAGCCTATTGGACTGAAAGGCGATTATCATCCGTTTGCGAAATTGCCATTGGCATCGCATCCGTTTGAGCATAAATCATAAATTAACACACTAAAATCATCAACTATGTCAAAAGGATTTTTTCACGTTCCGGTTGCGAAAAACGAAGTAACAAAACAATATGCTCCCAACAGCGCAGAGCGTAAAATATTGCAAGAAAAATTAGCAGAATTGCGAGCTGAAGTGCGGGATATTCCTGCATATATTGGAGGTAAAGAAGTTCGTACAGGAAATAAAATAGCACTCACTCCGCCCCACGACCACCAACATATTTTGGGCTATTTTCATCGCAGTGATAAGCAACACGTAGCCGATGCCATCAATGCAGCATTAGCCGCGCGCGAAAAATGGCAGGCCTTGAATTGGGAGCAACGTGCAGCGATTTTTTTGAAAGCTGCTGACCTTGTTTCGGGTAAATATCGCGCAGAATTAAATGCGGCAACGATGCTCGGGCAATCGAAAAATGCATTTCAGGCAGAGATTGATGCCGCTTGTGAATTCGCGGATTTCCTGCGCTTCAATGTGCAATATATGGCGCAGATTTATATTATGCAACCGGAATCTTCGGACGGTATTTGGAACAGATTGGAGTGGCGTCCATTGGAAGGTTTTGTTTTAGCTCTTTCGCCA
>JAEYZB010000124.1 GCA_023428205.1 Bacteroidota bacterium
GTACAATCCCATTCGTACGCTTTCGTTTTAGGGATAATTTCTAAACTTTCTTTTGACGAAATTACGGTACAATTATCGGGCACTTCCCCGCGAATCACACAACCTGCGCCAATCGTGACATTATTGCCGATTTTAGCCCCCGCTATAATGCTGCAATTCGCTCCAATCCATACATTATTGCCTATTTCTACTCCTTTGGTGTGAGATGTTTTTCGGTGATCATATTTGTAATGATTAGTCGTGGTAATTGAAGTTCCATTCCCGATATTTACATTGTTCCCCAATTTCAATCCTCCCGATGCCGAAATGTAAAGTCCAATATTATCCCCCGGATCGCAGCAAATACCTTTTTCAATACATTCGACTCCTGTAATGCGCGACCGAAAGTCCACTGGCCACGGTACATTGCCATTTATGCGCAGTATTTTTTGAAAAAATGCATAACGCATCAAAATTTGATAATTGTATAAATAGCCGTAGCGAGGACGCTGATATTTCGGATAAAGGAACTTTACCAAAAACCGAAGAACATTATCGTCAAGGAGTAAAACAATTTTTTTGATGACTGCTTTCGTTCTCACAAACGTACATATTTTTAATAAATACCGCTAAATCTGTACTTTCGTCCCATAAATTCGCAGTCATGGATAGTCGTAGACAAAGTAAAATAGGTTCTTTGATGAAAGAAACACTCACGGAAATTTTATATCGTGAGGGACGAAATATTTATGGCTCGGCAATGGTTTCTGTAACCAACGCATGGGTTTCAAGCGATCTTTCCTTGGGGCGTTTTTATTTCAGTATATATAATACCGAAAACAGCGACATTGTTTTGAAACAACTGAATGAAGCGAAGCCACAACTAAAGCGTGCATTGGTGGCGAAAATGCGTGACCTTCGTAAAATGCCTGAGTTTGAATTTTTCTTGGATGATACGATTGAACAGGCAGAAAAAATTGAAAGCTTGTTCAAAAAAATTCATGAAGAAGACGATAGAATTAAAAATGGATAATAGAGAATGAAATTCAACATTTTCCTTCGTTCTCCATTTTCAACTTTCAATTATCCATTGTGATTTTTATCATTGGCTTTACCGGAGCAGGAAAAACAACCTACGGCAAAAAAATAGCCGAAGAATTAGATGTCCCATTTTACGATTTAGATGAAGAAATAGAAAAAATCGAAGGCAAAACGATCGCGAATATTTTTGCCGAAAAAGGGGAAGATTATTTTCGAAAATTAGAAACAGAAACACTCCGTAATTTCCAATTTCCTGAAAAAGCAATTATTGCTTGTGGTGGCGGTACGCCTTGCTTTCACGATAATATCAAATGGTTGAAAAAAACGGGCACAGTGTACTACCTGAAAAAATCTTCCGCGCAAATTGCTGAGCAATTATTGCAAACGGATTTAGCTACACGTCCGCTTTTGCGCGACAAAACAAAAGAAGAAATCACGCAATGGATAAGTGAAATGCTTGCGAAACGCGAAGTCTTTTATCTGCAAGCTGATGAAATTATTGAATAATAAAAAATCCCGAATGATGTTGCCATTCGGGATTTTTTTTATGGATTTCCCGCTTTCGCGGGAATGACGATTCTTTTTATTAGTCACGACTTCTGCCCATGAACATTTGTACATAGTACAGTAAGTTGATAAGCGATCCAACCGCAGCAACTACATAGGTCATAGCTGCCCATTTCAACGCATCTTTTGCCATATCGTGTTCTTGTATTGAAGTCATTCCGCTGCTTTCCAACCAACGTAAAGCACGAGCGGAAGCGTCAAATTCTACAGGCAAGGTAACGAAACTGAAAATAGTGGTCGCTGCGAAAAGAATAATGCCTATTGCCAAAATCGGAAGTCCGACTTGTGGAGCAAATGCCGAAAGCAACGCTCCCCCTAACAGCACCCATTGTACCCATTGACTTGCGAAACTAATGGTTGGAACCAATTTTGAGCGCATCGTGAGCCATGCATACGGTTCAGCGTGTTGTACTGCGTGTCCGCATTCGTGAGAAGCGATGGCAGCCGCGGCTACGCTACGTCCCGAAAATACTTCAGGTGAAAGATTCACGGTTTTGTCCATCGGATTATAGTGGTCAGTTAAACGTCCCTCGACAGAGACAACTTTCACGTCATAAATTCCGTTTTCTTTCAGCATTTTTTGTGCTATTTCCTCTCCGGATAAATTTCCTTGCGAAGGTACTTTTGAATACTCTTCAAATTTGTTTTTCAATCGCCACTGAATAAGCCAGCTTATTCCAAAGACGAGCAATAATAGAAATCCCATTTTATTTACTTTTTGTTTAGCGAATGTAATACAAAGAATGTGCCGCAGTGTAATTTTGGCAGAAATTAGATTTTTTCGAGCGGCAATATGCTTGTTTGGCTGAAATCCGCCACAGCCGAACCCCAAGAAAGCCCTACGCCAAAACCACACAGCAATACGGATTTAGCATTAATTGGCTTTACGGCAATAGTGACGGGAATGGAAGCGGAACTCGTGTTGCCGTAGTCGTATAAGGAATAGGGTGTTTTCTCACTTGGCAAACCGATTTTTTGACGTACCCGTTCATTCATCAACTGATTTGCCTGATGAAAATAGGCGCCTGATATTTCGTCTATTTTTACATTCGAAAATGTCAATAAATCATTCACATTAGTTGGCACTTCGCGCAAGGCGAAATTGAAAATTTTCATTCCGTCCAATTTCATCTGTAAGCCGTTTCGGTGAATACCTTTTTCTATCTCAGAATATAACATCGAATCAGCCGTAAGAGGTGAACGCATGCCACCATCGCGAATAATGATGTCGTCAAATTCTTTGCCGTCCGTTTGCAAGTTGAAGTGCAATAATTCATCTTTAGAAAACTGTAAAGCCGTTGCGCTGCCGGCATCTGAGAAAAGCGGAACAACGCTTTTATCTTCTTTGGAAATGACAGATGAAGAGCAGTCGCCTACTAACAATAAGCCTTTCGCATCAGGCATATTTTGCAATAGCGAAGCAATCACGGATAGCCCATACACATATCCCGAGCAACCTAAATTTATATCAAACGCCAAACAGTTTTTGTTTAAACCTAATTTTTCTTGAATGATGCAAGCTGTAAATGGTATTAAAAAATCAGGTGTTTGCGATACAAATACCAATACAGAAATATCGTTTTTATTCCACTCTAAATGCGCAATTAATTTTTCAGCCGAAGCCATACATAAATCGGAAGCGGTTGTTCCCCTTTCGGCAATTCTCCGGTAGCGGATTCCGATTGTTTTTACAAATAATTCGCGTTCATTTTCATTCAGCAATTCCAATGCCAAATTGTCTTCCGTATTGCGCGGAACACAAGCCGAAATGCCGGCTACCTTTACATTGGGAATAGAGAAAAGTGCCACGATTACAAAAGTTTATGAAATAAATCTTCAATAGTAACGGATGTGCGAATATCGTCAGCTGAAAGTACTTTGCCAAAGTCGCTATCTACCATAGAAATGATAATGAGTGCCATCATAGAATTCCATTCTTCCAACTGCCGAAAAGGCGTGTCGGATTTTATTTGCTGTGCAGTTTGCGGAGCAAAACACTCGGAAAATTTCTGAACAAAAGTTGCTAATTCCATTTTTCAAACGTAAGGAAATTTGGCGATTTGGCAATTAAACAATTTGTCAATGATAATTTCGCAAACTTGTTTTTCATTGTCAAATCGTCTCATCGTTAAATTGTCTAATCACAGTCTCGTCATTACTTTTTTCACCATCGCGTCTTTCCACGATTTAAAAGTTCCTGCAATGATTTGCTGGCGTGCTTCGGTTACAAGCCACAGATAAAAACTCAAATTATTCAGTGTGGCAATTTGCGCGCCCAGCATTTCGCCTGAATGTGCCAAGTGGCGCAGATACGCTTTGGTGTGTGTGCGCATCAGTTCGCAAGGGCTTTCGGGGTCAATGGGGGTGAAATCATTTTTCCACTTTTCGTTGCGAATATTGATGATGCCGTTTGTGGTAAAGAGCATTCCGTTTCGCGCATTTCGTGTCGGCATCACACAGTCAATCATATCAATGCCGAGCGAAATAGATTCTAAAATGTTGGCGGGTGTTCCTACGCCCATTAAGTAGCGGGGTTTTTCTTTGGGCAAAATATCGCAAACAAGTTCCGTCATCGCGTACATATCCTCATCGGGTTCGCCCACAGAAAGTCCGCCAATAGCATTTCCCAGCATATCTTTTTGTGCGATGTATTCCGCAGATTGTTTGCGTAAATCAGGATAAACACTTCCTTGTACAATCGGAAATAAGGCTTGCTCATAACCGTATTTCGGTTCTGTTTCTTTGAAGCGAGAAATACATCTATCCAGCCAGCGATGTGTCATTGCCAACGATTTTTTCGCGTAGTCATAATCGCAGGGATATGGTGTACATTCATCAAACGCCATCATCACATCTGCGCCAATGATGCGCTGTGTATCAATCACATTTTCGGGTGAAAAAAAATGCTTTGAGCCGTCAATGTGCGAACGAAATTCCGCGCCTTCTTCTTTTATTTTTCGGATGTCGGAAAGCGAATAAACCTGGTAGCCGCCACTATCCGTCAAAATCGGTTTATTCCAACCGATGAATTTGTGCAAGCCTCCGGCAGCTTCAATCACACTCAAGGTCGGACGCAGATACAGATGATAGGTGTTGCCTAATATAATTTGTGCTTTTATATCATTTTCTAATTCGCGAAAGTGGATTCCTTTCACGGTTCCTGCCGTGCCGACAGGCATGAAAATGGGCGTTTGCACCACCCCGTGAGCGGTGTGTAATTCTCCTGCGCGGGCCTTGGATTGTGGGTCAGTAGCGACTAAATCAAATTTCATAAGCCGCGAAAATATCAATTACAAACGAAAATTCTATCTTCGTGCCAATGAGCCCAATAACTCGTATAGCCGTTATTATCCCGGCTTTCAATGAACAGGAAAGTATCTCCGATGTGGTTTCAAGTGTTCACGCGGTGAGTACGGAAACCATTACACTTACGCCCGTGGTGGTGAATGATTGTTCTACGGATAAAACGAAAGAAATTATTGCGAACTTGAATTGCGTGGCACTGAATTTGCCCATAAATTTAGGGATTGGCGGTGCGGTGCAAACAGGGATAAAATATGCCTTTGACAATGGTTTTGATTATGCGGTGCAGATTGACGGAGACGGACAGCATCCACCTGAATTTATTTTGAAGTTGCAAGCCGAAATGGTCGAAAAAAACTGGGACGTTGCGATAGGTTCGCGCTTTATCACGAAAGATGGGTTTCAGTCGTCCGTGTTTCGCAGAAGTGGAATCACGTATTTTCAGTTTTTGTTGCAGTTGATTATCGGTGAAAAAATTACGGATGCTACTTCCGGAATGCGCCTGATGAACCGTAAAGCAATGAAACTTTTGTACGCTTATTATCCTGATGAATATCCTGAGCCGGAAGCTCTGATTTTGTATGCGAGAAATGGCTTGCAGTTTGGTGAAGTGCCTGTGGTGATGCGCGAAAGAATGGGCGGGGAATCTTCTATTAAAGGGGCTTTCGGGGCGGCTTACTATATGTTCAAGGTTACCATTGCAATTATTTTTACGTACTTAAGAAAATAGAAATTATGGGGAAAATTCAGTTTATATCGATTGCGTTCAGCTTTGCGTTTTTGGCGTATGTGTTTTGGCAAATTAAAAAAGGAAAACTGCGCGAGGAGTACGCTTTCGTGTGGATTCTTTCCACGATTGTCCTTACGTTCTTTTCCGTTTGGGGAGATGGCTTGTGGAAATTGGCGGCATTATTAGACGTGGCGGTTCCGCTGAACTTGCTTTTTGCGGGAGCGATTTTTGTGGTTTTGGTGTATCTCTTGCATTTATCACTTTCGGTTTCTAAACTACAACATCAAAATAAAGAATTGGCGCAGGAGTTGGCGCTGCTCAAAGAAAAAGTGGGTGAAAAAAACGAGAAGGAATAAGATCCTAGTGGTTAATGAAAAAATAAAACTAATTATTCTTGACTTTTGAAAGGCGGTTTACATAAAAAGGGGCTAAAAAAACGAACACGAAATTAGAATCCCTGAGTTTCTCCTACATTTGAAATAATGTTCAATCCTAACATTCATCACCGCAGAAGCATTCGCCTGAAAGAATATGATTATTCGCAGGAGGGCGTGTATTTCGTAACGATATGTACGGAAAAGAAAGAATGTTTGTTTGGTGATATTGTGAATGGGAAAATGGTATTGAATGATGCGGGGAAAATTGTCGACCAATGTTGGTTGGAAATACCGCAACATTTTTCGAATGTACAATTACACGAACACATTGTGATGCCCAATCACGTTCATGGGATAATTGAAATCACAAATCGCGGTGTAGGGGCGAATTATTATTCGCCCAACGATGATACAAATGGGTATAATAAAAGGGCGAATAATCATTCGCCCCTACGCCCAGCGCAAACATTTCGTTCCCCTTCAAAAACGGTTGGGTCTATTGTTCGGTCATTCAAAATTGGTGCCACCAAATGGTTTCGGCAAAACACTGATATTTATGTGGTTTGGCAACGCAATTACTATGAACATATTATTCGCAATGGAAATTCGTATCAAAAAATCGCGGAATATATCGTTACCAATCCCGCGAAATGGGCGGATGACAAATTTTATGTTGCGCCTAAGTAATTGTTAGAGGATAGAAAATTTTCTACCCCTACGGAAGATTTCTATCTTCGCGTTCCCAAAAAACATCATAATGAGTCAGCATTTAAGCGAACAGGAAATTTTGCGTAGAGAAAAAAGAAACGAGTTGGAGAAAATGGGTGTAAATCCTTATCCGCCCGAATTGTTTGCCGTTACACATTCTGCCGAAGAAATTTTGAAGAAGTTTGATGCAGAAAATGTATTGCCTGAATTGCAAGACGTAGGTGTGGCGGGTCGTGTGATGAGCATTCGCTTGATGGGAAAGGCGGCTTTTGCGGTTTTGCAAGATGCTTCAGGAAAAATTCAACTTTATATCGGTCGCGATGCAATTTGCCCGACTGACGATAAAACGTTGTTTGACGAAGTGTTCAAACGTTTGCTCGATATTGGCGATATTATTGGCGTTCGCGGTTATGTGTTTAAAACAAAAACAGGAGAAACTTCGGTGCACGTTTCGTCATTTACCTTGCTTTCTAAAGCATTGAAACCGCTTCCGATTGTGAAAGAGAAAGACGGAGAAGTGTTTGATGCGTTTAGCGACCCGGAGCAGCGTTATCGTCAGCGTTATGTGGATTTGATAGTGAATCCGACAGTGAAAGAAACGTTTTTGAAACGCACGAAATTAGTGAAAACGATTCGCGATTTTTTGGATAGTCACGGAGCTTTAGAAGTGGATACGCCTGTGCTACAAAACATTCCGGGCGGTGCCGCTGCAAGACCTTTTGTCACGCATCACAATGCGCTGGACGTGCCGTTTTATTTGCGTATTGCGAACGAATTGTATTTGAAACGTTTGATTGTGGGTGGTTTTGATTTTGTGTATGAGTTCAGCCGAAACTTCCGCAACGAGGGAATGGATAGAACGCATAATCCGGAATTTACGGTTCTGGAGTTTTATGTGGCGTACAAAGATTATTTCTGGATGATGGACTTCACGGAGCAATTGCTGGAAAAAATTGCACTCGAATTGCACGGCACAACGGAAGTACAGGTGGGTGAGAAAATTATCAGTTTCAAAGCGCCATTTAAACGTGTGCCGATTTTTGATGCGATAAAAGAATTTACAGGTTTTGATGTGAGCGAAATGGACGAGGCACAACTGCGCGAAGTGTGTGCGAAATTGCACATTGCGACAGAGCCTTCTATGGGAAAAGGGAAATTAGTTGACGAAATTTTTGGCGAAAAATGCGAAGGTAATTTTACGCAACCGACTTTCATTATTGATTATCCGGTGGAATTGAGTCCGCTGACAAAAAAACATAGAAGCAAAGCGGGTTTGGTGGAGCGTTTTGAGTTGATGATAAACGGCAAAGAAGTGGCGAATGCCTACACCGAATTGAATGACCCGATTGACCAACGTGCACGTTTTGAGGAGCAAGTGAAATTGATGGAACGAGGAGACGATGAAGCGATGTTTATAGACCACGACTTTTTGCGTGCTTTGGAATACGGTATGCCGCCAACTTCCGGTATCGGAATCGGTATTGACCGCCTCGTAATGCTGATGACCAACCAACCGAGTATTCAGGAGGTATTGTTCTTCCCACAAATGCGTCCGGAGACATTTGAGGAATAAATGGTTGAAAAAAACGAGCACGTTTAGGAGAAGACTCCTGTTTTTGCAGGGATGACGAAGTAGAAGAAGTGAGTAAGATTGACTTTTAAGCGCAAAAACGCATTTTCTGCGTTTCGCAGGAAGATTCCTCCGCTGTTCCGTAGGTTTCCTGAGTCACTCCGCAAACTTCCCGAACAGTTCCATAAGCTTCCCGGACCATAATCGCACACTTTCCGCGCCATTCGGGAAACTTCCTGAACCATTCCGCAAACTTCCTGAGCCGTTCCCGCAGACTTCCTGAATCGTTCCGCAAACTTCCTGCGTCATGCAGGAAATCGGTTTTCCCCTTATAACAGCGACAAATGGGTGAAAAAAACGAGCAGGAATGTAGGAAAAAGGCACTTACTGACTTACAACTTTTGACTTACGACTTTTTTATTAGGTTTGCCACTCATTTTTTGAAATAAAAATAATACCAAATGCACTTTAAAGGACTTATAAAACTCTTTACCATTGTTTTCACGTTGGTTTGTATTTACCAGCTTTCGTTTACGGTGGCCACTAAAATTGTGGAAAACAAGGCAGACGATATTGCTTCCAAAGGGTTGTCGCTTGCTACACCAGCTAATTTGACAGGCGCAGCCGCGATTAATTATGAAGACTCAGTAAACGATATATTCAAAACCCGCAGACGTGCCTATTTGGATTCGGTGCAAAACGAAACAGCTTACAATTTCTTTTGGCTGATAAAATACTCTTATAAAGATTGTCGCGACCGCCAATTGAATTTAGGGCTTGACCTGAAAGGCGGTATGAGTTTGGTGTTGGAAATTTCAGAAGAAGAAGTTTTGAAAAAAATGGCGAACAACAATCCTGAGCCGATTTTCAATCAATCTGTAAATGAAGCTGCAAAAATTCACACAAAAGAAGGTGGGAATTTCTTGAAGACATTCCAGTCGCAGTACGAAAAAAATGCTCCCAACGGCAAATTGGCAAACATTTTTGCTGTGGTGGAATCCTACAAAGGGAAAATCAATTATAATTCCACCAACGATGAAGTAATTAAGGTTATTTCGGTGGATATGGGTTCAGCGGTGAGCGAAACATTCAACGTATTGAAAACACGTATTGACAAATTTGGTGTGGCGTCACCTAATATTACGTTAGAGAAAAACTCAGGACGTATTATTTTGGAATTGCCGGGAATTGACGACCCGACTCGCGTTCGCAAAATTTTGCAACAAACAGCACAATTGGAGTTTTGGCAAACGTATGAAAACGAAGAAGTAATTGACTTGATTGCACAAGGAGATATTGCTTTGGGAGCTCGTATTTTCAACGAAACAGCGGCAACAGAAGATACCGCAACCGCTGCAAATACATCAGAGACGGTTAAAGAAGGAATTTCATTGAGCGATTTGACGAAGGATACGGATGTCGTAGCCGATACCGCTGCCAAAACAACCG
>JAEYZB010000133.1 GCA_023428205.1 Bacteroidota bacterium
TATGTTTCGTGATACTCCTGGATTGATGTTATCTGTTTCATTGTTGTGGTTTTGAATGATAATGTGAAGGTAACTTATATGAAGAAAATAAATAGCGGTTAAATTTTTTTCAATATTTTTCGCTATGGACAAATTGCGTTCGATATGGAACGAAGCTCCGGCCGTACGTTTGCTGATTCCTTATTTGGCAGGAATTTTAATAGCCATCGGCTGCCTGCACTTTTTTGAATCGCCTTTGGTTTTTGAGCCATATCTCCTGCTCATTTTTTTCACCCATTTGGGAATCATTCTTGTACTCTGCCTTTTTCTATTGTGGCTGAATAAACAAGAACATGCCGCCTCCGTTTATCGTTTGCGATTTGTTTCCGGCACAGCAATTCAGGCACTTCTTTTTTCGTTGGGTGTGTTGCTCGTTATCATCAACACGTCTGTTTTCGAAAAAGACCACATCATTCATCAAAAAGAATTGCCCGAAAAATATATCGGCATCGTGAACGATGTTCCTGTACCAAAAAAAAAAACGACAATGCTGAATGTGCGTTTGAAATTTGCAGGCGACAGCATTATGCAAAACGTTTCGGGGAATGTGTTGGTGATGATGCATACCGACTCTGCAAGCAACAAAATTCATTATGGCGATGAAATCCTTTTCGCAGGAAAACCGGAATTGCTTTCCGAGCCAAAAAATCCATACGAATTCAATTATGCGCAATACCAACGCTTTCACAATATTTACTATCGCACTTTTCTGAACGAAAACCAATGGAAGATTTTAGCACACGACAAAGCCAATTGGGTGCTGGCGAAAATTTATGCGTTGCGCGACTTCTTCCTTTCGCTCATCGCAAAATTTGCAACTACGAAAGACGAATTTGCGGTGGCGAGCGCCATTATGCTCGGCTATCGCGACTATATGAATGCAGACATTGTACAGGCATACGCAAGCAGTGGCGCACTGCACGTTTTGAGTGTAAGCGGACTGCACGTTGGTGTGTTGTTCATCGGCTTGCAATTTGTGTTCGGCTTTATGAATAACAAAGGCAATCGTTGGCGATATGCACAAGCGGCTATTTTCATTTCGATAATGCTACTCTACGCAGTGCTGACCGGACTAAGTCCTTCCGTGCTTCGCGCGGTAGTCATGTTTTCGTTTTTTGTTATCGGCAAAGCGATAAATCGCAACGCTAATATGTACAACATTCTCGCAGTTTCGTGTTTGCTCTTGCTGCTGTGGAATCCTTATTTGATTACAGAAATTGGCTTCAAACTTTCGTATCTCGCGGTGTTGGGCATCGTGATTTTTTATCCGCTTTTTTATAATCGACTGCAATTCAAAAACAAATTCATTGATGGAGCATGGTCCATTACTTGCCTTTCTTTGGCGGCACAGCTCACGACTTTCCCGGTAAGCTTGTATTACTTTCATCAATTTCCGAATTTGTTTTTGATTTCCAATTTGGTTGTTATTCCTGTTTGCGATTTGGTGTTGTATTCAGGAATGTTGCTGCTTGTTTTATATAAAATTCCGTTCGTATTTGATGTGGTCGGAAACGTTTTTTATTGGTTGATTTTGGGAGTCAATAAATTCATTTATTTCATCGACAAATTACCCTTCGCGCTTATTGAGGAAATACAAGTTTCGCAAACCGAAATGTATTTGCTGTATGTATTGATAATTTTGGGCCTGCTTTATATTTACACTCCGAAAGGCAAATACTTTTTATGGTTGATGAGCGCAATGGTATTTTTTGCAGGCATTCGCGCTATTCGCTTAATCAATAATGAAGCGCAACATTCGTTTGTTGTTTATTCCGTAAAACGTCATTCTGCAATGTGTTTCGTGAACAATACGCAACTTTATCCAGTGATTGACAGCGCACTTTTGAGCGATGAAAACGCGATGCTCTTTCACATCAAAAAACATTGGTGGGCGATGGGATTGAATGAAAATTCCATGGTCGAAAACCCGGATTTTGTGAAAGTGTACGAAATGCCTTTTGGGAGGTTGTACGAGTTTCGCGGACGAAAAATTCTGCAACTCACACAAACGGTATCTAATAATTCGGTTACTGAAAAATTAGACGTTGATGAAATCGTTTTGTCGAATAATCAATCGCAGAAAATTTCAACCTTAACACAACTCTTTTCGTTCCAAAAAATCATTTTCGACAGCTCCAATGGATTTTACAAAATCAAAAAATGGCGGGAAGATTGCGAACGTGAAAATGTTCCGTTTTATGATGTGAGCGAGTATGCTTATATCAGGGAATGGAACAATGAAAAGAATAATTAGTTTTGAATTATGGAATTAGAAAATTCTCTTTCGCTTTTAGCATTTCCTTCGCTATCTCCTTTGGTTCGCGCTTATTTATCAGAAGAAAAATCGATTCGTCATTTATACGAACACGAATTTTCGTTAGACGGATTTGCCGATGCGATTGAAAAGAAAAAAAGCTTTTCGCACAGAACGGTTTTAGCAGACGTGCTGACACAGCAATACCATGCGCTTCCACGACACGAAAAAACACTTGCCAACATTGAACTCTTGCGCGAAGAAAACACGTTCACGATTACAGCCGCACATCAACCTGCTCTTTTTTTAGGACCACTTTTCAATCTCTTCAAAATTTCAGGAACAATTGTTACGGCTCGTTTGCTGAAAGAAAAATATCCGCAATATAATTTCGTTCCGGTGTTTTGGCTCGGCAGCGAAGACCACGACAAAGAGGAATTGTGTCACAC
>JAEYZB010000139.1 GCA_023428205.1 Bacteroidota bacterium
AACATTAATGCGCGACACATATCCATCCGCCACAGCGAAAATAGGTAAGCCTTCTTTTTCCTTGGTTTTTATGTCTATACCCGAATGAAAATGCGACTTTCGGGTTTCTCCAAAATTACCGGTAAGCAGCAGTTGGCCATCTAATGGCGAACGAAAATCATTTTTCGGAAAATCAGGTAATGGTTCGTTTTGAGCAACTGCGGAGTGCATCGTAAGTAAGGATATAACATATAGGGCTAACCAGTTCATAGTTGTAAAACTCGTTTTTTTATCACAACTGCAACGAGATTTTATTCACAACTTTCCCTCATCAGCAAAACTGAAATAATTGGAATTGCCGACTATCAGATGGTCGTGCAAATTAATGTTCATGTACTTTGCCGCTTCTTTCAGTTGTTTCGTCAGTTTCTCATCTTCCGATGACGGCTGTACATTGCCCGAAGGATGATTGTGGGCAACAATAATACCGCTCGCTAATTTCTCAATAGCCACTTTCAAAATGATGCGAATATCCGCTACCGTTCCTGAAACTCCGCCTATGCTAATTGTTTGATGATAAATAAGCTGATTGGCGCGGTTTAGACAAACCAACAAAAAGGCTTCGTGGGGTAAATCGGCAAGATAGGGTTGTACGAACGCAAAAACATCTTGAGACGAGGTGATTTTTATTTTTTCCAAAGCTGTGCCCGATTGTCGTCTGCGACCGAGTTCCAGCGCGGCAATAATACTGATTGCTTTGGCTTCGCCTATTCCTTTAAATTGTTTCAAATCATTGATAGAAAGTTTGCCGAGTTCATTCAGATTGTTGTTTACAGAATTCAAAATTCGTTTTGCTAAATCTACGGCTGTTTCTGTGTCATTTCCGGAGCCAATCAATATGGCTACCAACTCCGAATCACTTAGTACCTGCTTCCCTTTACTCAACAATTTTTCGCGCGGTCGATCTTCTTCCGCCCAGCTTTTAATAGTTGTAAGTTTAAAGTCGTAAGCCATACGTTTAGTTATGAGTTTGCTCAATCATGCTCATTTCGATAGATTCAATGCACCGCACTTCGACTATGCTCAGTGACCTCGTTTTTTCGCACCACTTTTCAATTGTTTTTAATGCAGTTTTTTTTCGCTCACGAGCACACCATCTTCATCCGCATAAATAAACTGCTTTGGCACAAAATCTACATTCGCAAAGCGTACCGAAATATTTTCTTGTCCTTCGTTTCGTTTTTCTGTTTTTAGTGGATGTGTAGCGAGTGCTTTAATTCCTAAATTCAGTTGTGCCAAAGCTTCGCTGTCGCGCACACAGCCATAAATCAAAATGCCATTCCATTTATTTTTCACAGCAAGTTCGCCTAATTGGTCGCCCAGCAATGCGCAACGCAACGAGCCACCACCGTCCACAACGAGCACTTTCCCTTCGCCTTGTTGTTCCAAAATTTTTCGCACAAATGAATTGTCTTCAAAAATTTTCAGCGTTACGATTTCGCCATGAAACATTTTTCGTCCGCCAAAATCGCGGAAAATGCTGTCTGCGACTTTTACCTCTTTCGGTTGCGCATCGCTCAAATCGGTAGTTTTTAAACTCATACTCTTTGGTTCATTTTAGATAACAAGGTTACTAAAAAATGAGGTATCGTGCTCGTTTTTTTCACCCTTTTGGAAAACAAAAATCCCCGTCAGAATTTCTGACGGGGATTTGAAATGACCGTTTATGAATCTTAGTTCAAAATCAATTGACGAACTACCGCATCTACACCGGTATTCAGTTTCACGAGATACACGCCTTTAGCCGCATCGCTCAAATTAACTGAAGTGTTAAATGAAGAGGATGTAATTTTTTCATTTGATTGATAAATCACTCTTCCTTGAACATCGGTAATCGTGATAAATAATTCTTGAGCGTTAATATTACTGATGGCGATATTTACCACTCCGTTAGACGGGTTTGGATAAATAGCCAGTGCATTCGCCCAAGCAATATTATTTATTCCTGATTTCACCAAGTTGACACAATTTGACGTATCAGCGCATCCGTTTTTAGAAACGGCTACTTTGTAGTCGCCATCAACGGTAGGGGTAAATGTTTGAGCATTTGCGCCATTTACCGGTTGGTTATCAATACAACCAATCCATTGCCAAGAAGCGCTGGCTTCCAGTGAAACCCCTGTGTTTCCTGATACGCTTACGGCATTATTCAACGTAGTAACACTGATGGTAGTGGTCACCACGCTATCACAACCATTTGCGGAAGAAATTGTATCTATATAAGTGCCATCAGCACTGTAGGTATGTGAGCCGATCGTGTACGTTTCTCCTGCACACAATGCAATGGTTTGACTGAATGCTGAATTAGGTAGAACAACGATGGTCGTAGTCAGGAAGCTATCGCAACCAAACACAGAAGAAATGGTGTCAATGTGTGTTCCATTACTGTTGTATGTGTTTGTTCCTATAGTAATACTTTCTCCTGCACATAAAGTAACGTTTTGTGTGAACGGTGTCGGTGGAGTCGCCATAGTAACAACTACACTTACTAAATCACTCAAACAGCCATTAGAGGTGCTGTCACGAACAAAGAAAGTCGTGTTAGCCGACAAGGAAGCCGTTGTATAAGAGCTGCCACTACCAACAACGTTAGTATCTACATCGAACCAAGTCAAAGTCCCTACTCCCGATGCATTTAATGTCGCGGAAGTATTGATACAATTAGTAATAGACTGAGCAACCGGAGCGGCCCCTTCTACTACTAAAGATACCGGAGTACGTGTTGGGAATGTGCATTGTCCGTAGGAAATTTGAGCATAAAAGGTATATGTTCCGGGAACTGAAGCTGATGCATCAACTCCTGAATTGGCTACACCGATTGGATTGAACGAAGTGCCTATTGCTAAACTATCGCCACCTGTTGTTGCATTAAACCAAGTAATGGTGCCTCCCGGAGCAAGAACCGTACCCGGTCCACTGATTGTCCATGAGTAAGGACCGGCATCTCCATTTGAAAATGCGGCAGAGACCAAGATATACGTGTTTCCGGCAATCAAGGTTGTTGTAATTCGGGAATCATCAGTACATGGAGCCACGTTTCCATCGTCATCTGCGATAAGGAAATTAGTTGCCGGAGAAGCCGGATTGAAATTTCCTTGGTACAATGAAGCGTGTCCGTCATAACCCGGAGCACATTGGTCAAATGTATAGCTGCCACTTACAGATACGGTGAATACATGTGTATTGTAAATAACAGGACCGGATGCTGAATATACTGTGCCTCCGCTACTTCTTACATAGGTAGGACCACCTGTTGTTGAGCCGGAAAATTCAGTAACCGGAGCTAATAATGCGGCAACTAAATTACTGCTTGTGCTGCCTTTGCATACGGTGTCATTTAATGTATAATTTGGTGCTGAAGCCGGAGTTGGCGTTACGGTGATAGTTGTATCAACCGTAGTCGGACATCCGTTGGTGGTAACCGTATAGTTTACGGTTACTGTTCCTGCTGTAGTTCCTGTAACCACTCCTGTCGCACTCACAGATGCTGATCCTGTACCGTTTACAACGGACCAAACGCCACCTGCAGTACTATTTGTAAATGTGGTAGATGAGCCTTGGCAGAAAGTTGCTGCCCCTCCGCTGATTCCTGCAACAACCGGAGCCGGATTAACTGTAAAATTTGTTGAGCTGGTGCCTGTACCACCGGCATTGGTAATTACTACCGATCCGGTCGTTCCTGCGCCCACGACAGCCGTAATATGAGCAGAATCAGTTACTGTGTAGGATGCTACCGGAGTGCCTCCAATAGTTACAGCAGATACACCAATAAATCCGGTTCCTGTGATTGCTACTGAAGCGGTATTTTCACAACCACTAGCCGGTGTGAAACTGCTGATGGTTGGAGCAGGAGGCATTACAATATTCAACAAGTAATCTTCCGCTTCACTATAGTCCTGGTCTCCACAAGGAGTAGGGGTGTCTGCAAATACTGCTCTTACTCTCACTCGGTATGCTCCCGGAGTAACAGAAGGAATGAAAACAGACAATGGACTTGCACTCGTTGCTCCATCAGTAACGTTAACTGCACTACCGAGGTTGAGAGCTATCTCATCTGCAAAATCTCCATCTTGATCCCAGTCCACCCAAGCGAGTACATTTACCGTCCAGTTTCCTTCCGTATTTACACGAACACTGAAAGGATAAGTTTCTCCAATATATACTGAGGCAGGAATACTCGTGTAGTCTGTATATGCAGGAACGCCATCTGATGAATTACTAAGTCCGCCCAAAGTCACATTGGTTATACCGGTCGCATCATCATCAACGTTTGCTGTCGGATTACAATATCCGCTCGTAAACGAAGCGACATTAGATGTATCGCTTGCACTTGAAGCCGAACAATTTACTATCAATCGGTATTCTACTACTGTGCCTAAAGCAGCCGCTGTACCACTAAGGCTGGCATAAGAAGACAAAACGCTTCCTTCATTTACCCAGCCTCCGCCATTGGTGTTGCTTTGCCATTGATAGGTAATGCCTACACCTTCGGTATAGTTGTTTGAAGAGACACTATATGAAGAGCCCGCCTCCGCAGAAGCAGGAGAAACCGCTACGCTGTCTGCATTCGGTGTTCCGCTACACAAAACAAAACAAGTTCCTGTGTAGGTAACTGCTAATGCAAAACCGCTGCCGCTACCCCCACCATCTGAATCGAATCGAATCGTCAATGTTTGTCCGGGAGCTCCTGTGTAGTTTATAGAGCCTGCTCCTGTAAATTCTTGAATTAATGTTCCTGTCCCTACACCATCATAAATACCTACATAATCCCAACCGCTTTCTGTAGAGTAATTACCTGAAATAGTTATTACGGCATCTACACTTCCTGCTCCCAAAACGGTGTATCCATCACTATTATCCGCATAGTTTCCGGATGGTCCTCCGTTGTCATACAGAATTGTATTAGTGCCGCAGCTTACGCTGTTGTTGCTGTTTGCGGGTACATTTACTGTATTGCTGATAGTAGTATAGCTAACAGTATCTGAATAGCTGGTTTCGCTTGAGTTGGCGCAAGTAACCGCCAATCTGTAGTAGGTGGTCGTTGCAGTAGCTTCCGCTGTAATTGAGCTACTGGCAGAAGTTGCTAGATTAACGTTAGTCCATGAAGATTGGTCCGGAGACGATTGCCATTGGAATGAAAGGTTAGAGGCTTCCGTAAAGCCAGTAGATTGAGCAGTAAATACAGAGCTTGACGCTCCCACAGAAGATGATAAAGTAGCGGTTCCTCCATCGGGTGTTCCTGAACATGAAGGAAGCGGAAATCCTATCTGAATGTTTGGACGGTTTGAATTTACAGTACCATTAGTGCTTGGGGGATTAGTATCCGCATTCCACTGTTGATGACGAGCTGCTGCTGTAGAATATTGTACGGCATTTCCTGAAGAAGAGGAACCGTCTCCACCTCCACCATAGTTTGTTTCTACCAGAACCAAAAGGTTATTGGTGCCACTATATGAAAACGGGGAGGATAAAGTAACAGTGTTCCACCCAATTGTAGGGGTTAATGTGTTATCAAACACAAGTGTTGCTCCAGCTATAAGATTAGCCCATGTATCAGCAGTCAATGATGTTGCTGCTGTTTCCACCAAGTACACTTTAATAGGTCTTGAACCTCCGGTTATAGTTGCATACCAAGCTAACCGTTCAATGCTTCCTGACGTACCAACCTCAGAAGACTGATATAGCGATGCAGAACGCTCATATCCAAAATAGGCACTTATTGGAAAACGTCCGGTGGAAGTTCCTGTACCGACCGTAACCGTTTGTGCCGAAACAATATTTAAACATAATAATGCAGCCGTAACTCCAATAAGCCGACTACAATAAAGGGTAAACTTTTTCATAATATACGTTTTTCGTTAATGAATAATTGAAAGTGAAACAAATGTATAATAAAAAAAATTAGTTCCGCAAAAAGAACGGTCTTTTAACGGAACTAATTTTTTGTAAAATATTGATAATGTGTTTATTTCTGTTCTGCAGAAGGCTCGCCTTGCGGTGCAGGACTTGGAATTGGAGCCGGTACATTGGTAAGTGTATCGCCTGGAAGTAAAACAAACGTAACCGGATCAACTCCTTGCTCCAACGTTTGATAAATGAAACTGTCTTTGCTAAGAGTCATAATGAGGTATTTCATGGTTTTACCTGTTTCGTCTGTCGCTGAAAGAGTGTCTTTGTTCAATTCCCATTTTCCCAAAGAACTTTTTCCTAAAAATGCCGCATTGTATGTGCCGTCCGTATTGTACGTCATACGCAAATATTCTTTCATCTGCTGCAACATCGCTTCAAAAAAGGCTTTTTGTTCTTCTGGTACTTGTCCGCTGATTCTAATGTCACCGATTTTCCATGTGCGGGTGAGGACTTTCTTTTTGTCATCCTTACAACTTACCAATAACAATGAAGCGGTCAATACGATAATTAATGGAGTAACTATTTTTTTCATGTGTTGCTTTTAAATTTCGCGCAAATGAAGCGATAAGAAACGATATAAGGAAACAATAATGATTAATTGTAAATTGTTAATGATTCGAGAAGATATAAGTGGTCGAAAAAAACGAGCAAGTTTATGCCGCAGCTATATCGCTTAAGTGTTGATTTACATTCACGGTTTGTGTCCAATCTTCATCTTGCGTTTTGGCAGGAAGTATAATCGGATTCCCTTTGTAGTCCAGTCGTTTTGCAGGATAAATATGCGTTTCTATCAAATAAGAGAGCAACGAGTCTTTATCCAAATTCGGGTGAATGAACGGGCGTACTTTTTCATTGTGAAATTCGGGAAGTAAACTCCAATGCAAATTCGGTTTCATGTGATGTGCCCCGTGATAGCCGTTATTGAACAGCCACCAATTCAACCATTTTCCTGTAAAGTTGCGGCTGTGATTGTACGGGTCGTTTTCATCGCAACCATCATGCTGAAAAAAGTTGGTGCCTACAATTCCCCAAGCAGCATATTGGTGCGGAATGAGAATAAAGAGCACCGCGCATTTCCAATTCACAAACAGCAGAACAATTTTTACACCCATTACTAAAATCATTTCTGCCAAATATTGGCGAAACCATTCGGGGCGTGTTTTACGCATTTTGTTTGCAAAACGAATTTCTCCTTTTAGGATATCGCCACTCATGATGAAAAAGAAAAACAACTGATTTAAGAGGTTAATTTTGAAACGCGCCTTGGTTGTGCGAATGGCGTCTTTGTCCGTTTGGGTGTATTTATGATGGCTGAAATTATGTCCCGGAACATACGCAATGGTGGAGTGCCCGTAGGTGAAAGAAAGAATCACTTGAAACAGTTTATTTAATTCTTTCTTTTTGAAAATCGGAACGTGAATGGTGTTGTGAATAATCACGGCACAAGTAAACGACAGTAAGCAATTAATCAGAACCCAAGCTGCAATTTGCCAGGTGTTCATTGTATCCCACAAAAACCAAGGAGCAATGGCTACCACGAAATAGGTGGTAACAAATAGTAGCGTTCGCCTATCGGCTTTATATCGAAGCATGCGGTAAAAGTATGAAAAAGTTGCAAGTGGACATTTTGCTCAAGTCAATTGAGTCCGTGACCTCGTTTTTTTACACCACTTCATCGCTCCGGTCTTTAATTTTGAGAATCCATAAGGTGATGTAATAAAGAAGCGCATTCACGACCATAATTCCGGTGAAAACCCAAAAATATTCTGCCCCTTTGTAGTGGCTGAAAAAACCGCCTGCTTGAATGCTTTGATTGATTTGTACGACCAACATATTGCCGACAAAAACGGTAAAGAAGAAGATGGCCATAATCGTGCTTTTCATCGATTTGGGTGAGTTGGAAAAAGAGTATTCCAAACCTGTAATCGAAACCATGATTTCAGAAGTTGTCAAAAGTAAATATGCCAGCAATTGCCAGCCGATATTGAGTTTTACACCTTTGTCGAGTTCGCCTTGAATCCATGCTATCATGGCAAAAGCGGAAACCATAATAATCATTCCCCAACCGATTTTTCGGAGTGCGGTGACTTTAATTCCCACTTTTTCGAGTGCAGGAAAAACACCAAATGCAAACACCGGAATCAATACCAAAATTAGTAGTGCGTTGGCAACTTGTATTTGTTCTGCTAACCAATCAATGCCCATAAAGTGTAAATCCATTTGTTGAGCTTGCAGCACCATTTCACTTCCGTTTTGGTCGAATAGTGCCCACCAAACAGGCAAGAAGGCAAATACTTCCAACACTTTCCAAACACTTTTCAGTTGCGATAAAAAGGGTTCTGTGCTTTCTTTTCGCGTGTCGCGCGGCATTTTGATTTTGTACTTCTTTGTCCCGAGTATAAACACGAGTAGCGCAACACCCATTAAAATACCGGGAACACCGAATGCCACCGAAGCAGAGTAATGCTCTTTCAGATAGGGAATGAGAAGCATAGAGAAAAATGCTCCGATATTGATGCCGAAATAAAACAGGTCGTAGAGCGTGGAAATATTTTTGTCGGTTTCATCTTCAAATTGGTCGCCCACCATCACAGAAACATTGGGTTTTACACCCGCCATTCCCACACAAATTAGCATCAATCCTATATAAAACATGGTGTAATTGGTCTCAAAAATGGCCAGAAATGCGTGTCCTACGCAATACAAAAATCCGAGTAGGAT
>JAEYZB010000162.1 GCA_023428205.1 Bacteroidota bacterium
ATGCATTGGCGCTTCCACATTGGACGAATACCGTCAATACATTGAAAAAGATGGCGCTCTCGACAGACGTTTTCAAAAGGTAATGATTGACCCACCGTCACCGGAGGACACCATCATTATTCTTTCAAACATCAAGCCGAAATACGAAGAATATCACAATGTGGAATATTCAAAAGAAGCCATTGATGCTTGTGTAAATTTAAGTACACGCTATATCACTGACCGCTTTTTGCCTGACAAAGCAATTGACGTTTTAGACGAAGTGGGTGCGCGCGTGCATTTGAAAAACATTCATGTTCCCAAAAACATTGAAGAATTAGAAAAACAGATTGAAGACATAAAGGTTGAAAAAAATCAGGTCGTAAAATCACAGAAATATGAAGAAGCCGCACAACTTCGCGATCGTGAAAAGAACCTGTTGGAGCAGCTAGAAAAGGCAAAAAACCAATGGGAAGAAGACGCGAAAAGCGCGCGCTATCCTGTAGGCGAAGAAGACATAGCAGAAGTTGTTGCAATGATGACGGGCATTCCTGTTTCAAAAGTGGCACAAACCGAAGGCACAAAGTTGCTGAATATGGGCAATGAGCTAAAAGGCTCGGTAATTGGACAAGATGATGCTGTATCGAAAGTCGTGAAAGCAATTCAACGCAACCGCGTAGGCTTAAAAGACCCGAAAAAACCAATCGGTACATTTATCTTTTTGGGGCCGACAGGTGTTGGGAAAACGGAATTAGCAAAAACCATTGCGCGTTATTTGTTTGATAGCGAAGACTCGATGATTCGCATTGATATGAGCGAATATATGGAGAAGTTTTCCGTATCGCGCTTAGTCGGTGCGCCTCCGGGATATGTAGGCTACGAAGAAGGTGGTTTGCTGACAGAAAAGGTGCGCAGAAAACCCTACTCTGTGGTATTGTTAGATGAGATTGAAAAAGCACACCCGGATGTATTCAACATTTTGTTGCAAGTGTTAGATGATGGACAGTTGACTGATAGTATGGGACGCAAAGTTAATTTCAAAAACACGCTCATCATTATGACATCGAACATTGGTGCACGAGATTTGAAAGACTTCGGAGCGGGTGTTGGTTTTGCGACAAAAACGAGAAATGAGCAACAAGACGAAATGAGCAAAAACGTAATTTCAAAAGCCTTGAAACGCACCTTTGCGCCAGAGTTTTTGAACCGTATTGATGATGTGGTTATTTTCAATTCTCTGGACAAAGAATCTATCTTCAAAATCATTGACATTGCCACTCGCGATTTAGTAACTCGTATTCAAAAAATCGGTTACGAAATTCAATTGACTAGCACCGCTAAAGATTTCTTAGCAGAAAAAGGATACGACCCTGCTTATGGCGCACGCCCATTGCATCGCGCGATTCAAAAGTATGTCGAAGATCCTTTGGCAGAAGAAATTTTGAGATCAAATGCAAAACAAGGCGATGTCTTCATTTTGGATTTAGATAAAGAAAACGACAAATTGGTAATCAATCATCAAGCAGCGAGCGTAGAGGAAAGTAAAGCGTAATCCTCCATATGATTTTCTATCGTATCGGAATTTTTATTAGCGACTTACTCACGCTGGCTTCTGAAGAATAAGTAAACAATTTTTTAATCAGTTTCTTATTCCCTACTATCCAAATAGCATCTTCTGCTTGGAACTCGGTGGTGGACTCCGGATTTAAAATCCGCTCGCCATTGCGCTCTATACCCACGATTAGACCTTGTGTTTTTTCGCGGATTCCCGACTCGCGAATAGTTTGACCAAGGAACGGGAACCCCGGTTCCGCAATTACCGGAACAAGAGCAAGGTCTTCTTTTGCAAGTGGAGTTATTTCCTCCACATATGCTTCCTTCTCTATCATGTTTTTAAAGATTGCCAACTGTTCATCTGTGCCAATTACAGCTATCCTATCATGAGGATAAAGCAATTCATCGCGCTTCGGCACCAAAATACTTCCCTCTCCTCGCTCTATCATTGCAATATTTACACCATACCGCTCCCGAAGCTCCAATTCCATCAGTTTTTTTCCGACCACAAAAGAAAATGGCAATACTTCGAAATAGGCAATGTGTGCGTCCCAAGGGGTTAGTTTATCCATTTTCGATGCCGGATTTGCAGCCTCTCGTTCATTGAAATTACGGAGAAAACGCTCTTCTATTTTGGCAGAAAATTCTTGCAGTTTTTTAGAAAAAACCACCGAAGCAATCAATATTACCACGATTGCCACGATGAATGCCGTGAGCGTAGAAAAAAACTGATCCAACAAAAAGCCGACCAGAAAAATAGCAAACGCAACTCGCAAAAACTCCAATGCAATTAATGGGCCTCGATTATATTTATTCAACCATAAAGCCGTATAGGTCGCTTTCCCTATTTTTTTAGAAGTAAGCGTCCACAAAAAAGGCGCAGTACATAAAAGGGCGATCGAACAGAGAAAAACAGAACCCCATGGTTCTGAAATATAGTTACCGATAGCATAAGGGGCTATTACCTTCGAAAACAAAACAATAATTCCGGTAATTACAACGCCATTGATAATAGAAATTTGGAAAAAAGAACGAATCATTCTTTTCCATTCGCTTTCCGCATTAATGTGCTGCGCTCCCGCACTGTATTGATTGATATTAGCCACCCACTTCACCGGCAGCTTTTGTTCGAGCCATAAATAAAACGGCTCAGACGCGTTGATTAAATAAGGGGTCGTAAAGGTAGTAATGGCAGACACGGCCACCGTTACGGGATAAAGGAACGGACTTGTCACTTTCAGTGCCAATCCGAGAGAGGCAATAATGAATGAAAATTCTCCAATTTGTGCCAAACTCATACCCGCTTGTACCGATTGCTTTAATGGCTGTCCCGAAATCAATGCACCTAAAAAAGTACTGAATGTTTTTCCGATAATGGTAATGAGCGTAATCACGATAATAGGAACCGCATACTCATTCAACACGGATGGATCAATCAGCATTCCCACCGACACGAAAAACACAGCACCAAACAAATCTTTCACCGGCTTTACAAGATGTTCTATTCGCTCTGCCTTGGTCGTTTCTGCTAGAATAGACCCCATGATAAACGCCCCTAATGCAGGAGAAAAACCAACATTAGCCGCTATCAACACCATTATAAAACAAAGCCCGATAGAAACTACCAATAGCGTCTCATCACTGATAAGCGATTTTATGGCTTTCAGAAAAGAAGGGATAAAGAAAATGCCGGCCGCAAACCAAAGTATGAGAAAAAAAAGCAGTTTTAAAATAGAAAACAACATTTCCATTCCCGCAAACTCACGGCTCACCGCCAAGGTAGAAAGCAATACCATCAACACGATTGCCACAAGATCTTCCACAATCAACGCGCCAAAAACCACGCCTGCAAACTTTTTGTTTTTCATATTCAACTCATCAAAAGCCCGAATAATAATTGTGGTTGAAGACATAGATAAAATGGCGCCCAAAAAGATACTATCCATTTGCGACCAACCCATCAACTGACCACCAAAGTAGCCGAGAAAGAGCATGAAAATAATTTGGACAAACGCAGTAATAGAAGAAGACCCGCCTACTTTCATCAGTTTTTTGAAACTGAATTCCAAACCAAGCGTAAACAATAAAAAGATAACCCCAATTTCTGACCATGTATGCACGTTTTCATAACCGGTAATTGTAGGGAAGAAGTCGAAATATGGCCCAACCAACAATCCGGCAAGAATATATCCCAACACTTGCGGCTGCTTTAACTTCTTGAAAACAAGCGAAACGATGGCCGCTGAAGACAAAATCAAGGCTAAATCAGAAATTAAAGGCGGTACTTGAGACATAGAAAAATAAATTTATAATAAATAGTCGGTCGGTCTCGCAAGATAGAAAAAAAAGCGAAAGCCTTTTTGAACAAGGGATTAAGGTCGTTTAAGCAACTCTATTTTAAAGCTTTTTTGAATTTTCTTTCTTTAGTCCCGAATTGTATGTTTACCCGCACAAAGTCATTAATATGCCTACACTATCCGAAAAAGGAAAAACAATGCCCGCATCGCCCATTCGCAAACTCGTACCGTTCGCGGACGCTGCGAAAAAAGAGGGCGTAAAAATTTATCACTTGAATATCGGTCAACCCGATTTGGAAACGCCTCCGGCATTTTGGGAAAAACTGAAACATATCGACTCAAAAGTTCTTTCCTATTGTCCGAGTGACGGCTACGAAAGTTATCGCGCGAAATTCGCGGACTATTACAACCGCATCGGAATCAACGTTGATAAATCAAATTTCTTAATCACCAATGGCGGCTCGGAAGCCTTGCAATTTGTCTTATTCTCCTGTCTGAATGATGGCGAAGAAGTGATTATTCCCGAACCGATGTATGCCAACTATATCGGCTTTGCTACTGCCGGAAACATTAAAGTTTCGCCTATTTCATGCAGTATCGAAAACGGTTTTGCCTTGCCGAAAATTGAAGAATTCGAAAAGAAAATAACGGCAAAAACCAAGGCAATTTTGATTTGCAATCCGAACAACCCAACGGGCTATTTATACTCAAAAGAAGAATTGTTGGAGTTGCGCGAAATCGCCTTGAAACATGATTTGTATTTAATCGTTGATGAAGTGTATCGCGAGTTTCGTTATGGCGGAACGGAGTTTTTCTCTGCGCTGAATTTAGAAGGCACAGATGAAAACGTGATTGTAATCGACAGTATTTCCAAACGTTTCAGCGCGTGCGGTGCGCGTATTGGCGCGATTGTTACGCGCAATAAAGCGGTGTTGCAGACGGCTTTGAAATTTGCGCAAGCGCGATTGAGTCCGCCAAGTTTAGGGCAGATTGCAGGCGAAAGTTTATTCGATTTGGGAGAAGATTATTACGCAGGAATTGTGCGCGAATACCAAACGCGCAGAGATATTTTAATTACCGCTTTACGTGATATTCCGAATGTGAAAGTGCCCAATCCGAATGGCGCATTTTATGCAGTAGCAGAATTGCCGATTGATGATGCGGACAAATTCTGCCAATGGTTGTTGGAAAAATTCCGTTACAACAATACAACCGTAATGCTCGCGCCAGCAACAGGTTTTTACGCCAACACCGAACTTGGCAAAAAACAAGTACGCATTGCGTATGTGCTACAATCAGAAGATTTGAAAAACGCGATGGAGTGTTTGAAGAAGGCGTTGGAGGAGTATAACGCGAAGTAAGGTTATTCTTTTACGAATTTTTTAGTTGACAGTTCGCCACTTTCAAGTTGAATTTGCAAAAAATACATTCCTTGGGTTAGCTTGCGGATATTTGCCGAAAACAGATTGTCTTGTTTTTCAAAGAAAATACTTTGTATTCTTCCCGAAACATCAAATAGGTTAAAAAAACGAGCACGATATTGCCCGCAATCAACAGAAATTGTTTGTGAGGCAGGATTGGGAAAAACGGTTAGTGCTTTTGATATATCCTCTTCTTCTATTCCAACCCAAGAGGAGCAAGCTCCCACATTTACAAGGAATTCATCGTAAGCGATACTATAAATACAACTGTTTGGCTGGGCGCAATAATACCCCGAAACAAAACCTTGTACCATTCCGTTCTTTACGCTGAGTTTATGCGTCATACAAACTCCGTCAAATCCCGGCATCGCATAATCGCCAACAACCTGCCAAGAACTTTTTGCAGAATCTATTTTGTTCAATGCTACTATTATCGTATCGCCTATGTTGCCAAGATGATGAGCCAATAAAGAACCGAAAATAGTGTCATTACACATCGGGTCATAAGGAGGCTCTATATCCCAAACAGTTATTGTATCTCTATTTTCTATTCCATGAAATGTCTGTATTATTTTCAAACGAGTTTCATATTCAGCAACATCAACGATAACGCAACTCACGGCCATTTGATAAAAATGTGAATACGATTGACAAAAGCCCTGCGAGAGACAACTACATGCAAAAGAACTTTTCCCCAAAAAGAAAACCAAACAAATAAAGAAGACTAACTTTTTCATAGTCGTTTGTTTTGTTTTACAAACGTACTACTTTTATTGCACTACTTCTATCGCCCCTTTCAACTGATACAATTTAGTAGCAATTTCACTTTGCTCATCCGCCCAAGCATCATATTTTTCAATCGTTTCCGCAATTTCGGCTAAGTAGCGAACTCGACCAGATGGAATAATTTGTGCTTTCGTAGTGGTTTTCGGAGCCGCGTTCGTGATGTGAAATTCCACGCCCGTTTTTACTTTGAGTTTATCCAACAACAATTGGAATAAATGATTCACGCCCGCATCATTAAATTGCGAAGCAATCGTTCCGATTATCGGCAGTTCTTCGTTTTTCGCTTGGAATAGATTGTGAGAGCGTTTGTATTGCTTGCACACATCCGCAAAGGCATCGAGCGCACCGGCTTTGTCGAATTTATTGATGGCAATCACATCGGCATAGTCGAGCATATTGATTTTTTCCAACTGCGTAGCCGCACCATATTCGGGCGTCATCACAAGCATCGACACATTGCAGTAATCCAAAATCGAAGCATCGCTTTGTCCTGTTCCTGCACTTTCCAAAATAATGAAATCAAAACCCGCCACCGCACACACATCAATCGCTTGTTGCACATGCTTGCTCAGCGCCTTATCGCTTTCACGCGTGGCCAGCGAACGCATATATGCACGCGGATTCGCAATCGCATTCATCCGAATTCTATCGCCCAATAGCGCACCGCCTGTTTTCTTTTTACTCGGATCAACGGAAATAACGGCAATCGTTTTTTCGGGAAAATGCTTCAAAAACCTGCGCACAATCTCATCGGTTACAGAAGACTTTCCGGCTCCGCCTGTACCCGTAATTCCCAATACAGGAGCGGCTCCTGCTCGTTTTTTTAGGGGAGTTTCCTTGCCATTTTCAGCAAGCGTTATCAACTGTGCAATCTGTTTCCAATCGCTCGTTTTCAGTTCGTCTGCAATTTTCACATCGGAAACGGTGCTCACTGTTTCATAG
>JAEYZB010000201.1 GCA_023428205.1 Bacteroidota bacterium
CCTTCACGGTCTGTCGTATCTAAATTAATGGTTACGCTTGCCGCTTGCAAAGCCGTTGATGGAACTTCTTTTTTAGGCGTCTCTGCTTTCGGTGCAGGAACCGTTGTTTTTGTTTCAGGTGTTTGCGATTTTACCTCCGTTTCTTTCTTCGTTTCTGTTGTGTTTTTCGAAGGACTTACCGTCTCTTTTTTCGGTTCTGCTGCCGCAATAGGTTTCACCTCTTCTTTTGTGGTGGTAGTCGGTTTCATTTCCTCTTTAGCCGCGTTGCTTACTGTTTTTTCGTTGCTTGTTTTTGGTGTTTCTTTCGGTTGTGTTTCCGTTTTAGCCGGAGGCGCTTCCTGCTCGTTTTTTTTCACCACTTGCGGTGCCGTTACTGTTTCTTGTTTGGGCTTCACTTCATTTTGTGCCACAGGTTTTTCGGTTTCAGGTTTTATCGAAGCCGATTCTTTCGGTTGTTCCGTTGGTTTCACCTCTGCTTTCGGTTGTTGAGGTTCAGCCGCTTTATTGGCCTCCTCGTCTTTATTCGGTAAATTCAGTTTATTTAAACGGTTTGCCAGCATAGATTTCACATCTACAATGTTTCCCTTATTTAATTCCGTAGACTGTATCTGTTTAGTGGCTATTTCTTCTTGGATTTCCGTTTTTGCTACCGGCTGCTGCGCAATAGGTTGTTCCGCCACAGGCTGTGGTTCTTGAGGTACTTCTTTGCTCCTATCTTCCATAGGCAACGATGACGCATTCACTGCCGCTAACAGCTCTTTGGCTTTTGCTTGCTCAGGAGTGCCGTTGTGTTTGGCAATGATTTTATTTAGCGATTGCACATACGCATCTAAGCGATGTTCTTTGGCTTCAATCATTGCATTCAACAAATCAAATTTCGGTTGCAGTGTATTCGGATTAAATTTCACGGAAGACTGCCGACATTTGTCGGAAGCGCTT
Source organism: Bacteroidota bacterium (assembly GCA_023428205.1). Lineage (GTDB taxonomy): Bacteria > Bacteroidota > Bacteroidia > Chitinophagales > LD1 > CALAYL01. The sequence continues at coordinate 940 of JAEYZB010000201.1, forward strand.
GCGTACAAACCTTGACGGTAATCGTTGTAAGCCGATTCGTAATATTTGCTCAAGGCATTTTCCGATTCCTGCAATTTGGCAAAGTATGAACCGTCCTGCAAATATTTCGCCATTGCAGAATTTGGATACTCGCTTAGGATTTTTGATTTATAAAGGTCTGCTTTGGAATTGTTTTTTGTTTTCAACGCCAACAAATAAAGTTGGTAATATGTTTCCGCTTCCAACTTGCTTTTCGGAAATCTGCGCAATAGTTCTTCAAATTGCTGAGTAGCTTTCCGATAGTTGCTTAAATCATCTTTATAAATCGTTCCAGATGCGTAGTACGCATCAATCAGTTTATCGTTAGACTGCGTAACTTTATCAGCCGAAAGCGGCAAGTTCGCCAATGCTTTTTCTTCGTCCGAACCTCCGGAAGTCTGCTCTTTTTCCGTTTCCGTGGTTGTGGTTTCCGATGTCGTATTTTCTGCCGTCAACTCGTTCGTAGAGGTTTTGTCTTTCCGTCTCCAGTTATTTTCTAATTTTCGTTTGCCCCATTTTTTGATGAAGTCCGCATAGCCTTTCGTCCGCAACTGCACGTTGTAAAAATACCATGTAGAAGACCCTGTCCCTGTTGCTCCCGTTTGAGGAGCCGTAGGGGCGTTTACTGCCGCTTGTTGTTCTTGTTCCAAACGCTCTTTTTCCTTCTCTTGCTGCGCAATCAATCGTTTAATGAATCTCGTGCGCTCCGATGGAGACATTTTGGCGATGCGCTGCAAACTATCTTGCGCGCTGATAATATCTAACTGTTCCACCAATCGCGCCAATACTTTTCCTCTGCGCACTGTCGCTTCATAATTCGGTTCCGATGCCGACATTCCGGTAAGCGCACTGTCGTAATTAAATTTGGACGCCAAATAAATTTCATCATCATAATCCATTTGCGCCAAGCGTAAAAACGAACGACTTTTCTGCGCTATGTCCACCGTAGATGTTTCCACCGATTTACCGAAATATTTACGCGCAGTAGAACGGTCTTTTTCATCCAAAGCAAATTCTCCCAACTCATAGTAGATTTGGTCATAGTTTTCTTTGTACTTGCCATCGTGTGACATTCTCGCCAAGATTTTCTTAGCTTCGCTGATATCCTTCTTCGCCTTACGACTTAGCCGTGTTTGCTGAATTTTTGCAAAGAATTCCATGTCGTAATTCGGATTGCTTTTCAGCGCTAGCTTATAATAATCGGCTGCTTTTGCGTAGTTCCTCGTACGCTCATAAATCTGCCCCAACGCAATCAACGGACGAATACGTTTTTTCTTCCCCTTTTTCACCACCGCCAAATAAGCCTCTAAGGGTTTTATGGCTTGCGAATATTCTTTTTGGCGAATGAGCAAATCGGCTTCTGCCAACAGCAAATCTTTATCTAAGTTCTTGTAGAATTTATCATCGCTTTTCGCGTACTGGATAATGGCAGCCGCCTCGGTGAATTTTTCTTGTGTTGTATATGCTTTCGCCAGCCAAATCAAGGCTTCTGCTCGCATCGGCTCATGCACAAATGCACTATAAGAAGGACGTTCATCTACCTTTTCCAACACCAACTTCCCCTTATCATTCAGCACCTTTTGAAACTTCGGTTTCTTTACCGGTTTTTTCTTTTTGGAGGGTCTTACCGATTTACCTTTCAAGCGCTTGATTTCTTTCACATAATCCACCCCTTCTTTATATTCCGTAGTAACGAATTTGAAATTGGTAATCGCCTTGTCGTAGTCACCTTTCAAATAATTCGCTATACCTATCAGCATAAAATGGTCGTCCACATAATTGGAATAACCGTGCACCCGCAACGATTTCTCACAGCGCTTTTCAGCTGCATCCAATTCGCCCGCGGCACCTGCAAATTCTTTCGAATTCGTGTAAAAGTAAAGTGGAATGACCGTATTAAAATCGTCTTTGTGCGTTTTTTCCACCGTTTTCAATACCTCTTTCACCTGCTCTTTGGCATTGAAATACGCATTGAAGCGGGAATTCATGTCGTGCCATTGCGCTAAAGGGAAAGGAGCCTGATTCGTGGTAGCACAGCCGACCAAACCCATTGCCACCAACAATAAAAAAAGATGATATAATCGCACGTTCTTCAAAACCGCTTGTTTAGCCTCTTAAAACTCATAAACCGCGAATTTATTGTTTTAAGGCAAAATTCCTACACCAATAATTTTCAATGGTTAATTGATAATGGTCAATGTAAGAAACATGCTCGTTTTTTTCACCCATTTTATTTTCGAGTAAAACGTGCTTCGTCTCGCCCTTTCAACTTTTCACTTTTAGTTTTTAGTTTTCCGCTATGAATTTAAAACTTTCTGCTTGGCTAAATGCCTTCCGTTTGCGTACACTGCCTTTGGCGTTTTCCTCTATTATCACCGGTGTTTTTGCGGCTTACTCCACACAGTTTGATTGGCTGACGCTCGTGCTGACGCTCACCACTACCCTGCTGCTGCAAGTGCTTTCCAACTTAGCCAACGACTATGGTGACAGTGAAAAAGGCACAGACAATGACCAGCGCATAGGACCTAAACGCGCCATTCAGGCAGGTTTGCTTTCGTTTGATGAAATCAAAAAAGGGATTTTTATTGCTACCGCTTTGGCGTTTGGTTTCGGGCTTTGGCTCGTTTATCATGCGCTCGACTCGCAATGGCAAATACTGTTTTTCATCGCGCTCGGCATTGCCGCCATTGCTGCCGCCATAAAATATACAGTCGGCAAAAACGCTTATGGTTATGTCGGTTTGGGCGATGTGTTTG
>JAEYZB010000293.1 GCA_023428205.1 Bacteroidota bacterium
GCCTTAGGTGCAGTAGAAATGATGGAACTCGCCAATAAAAATCTCTTGTTGCTCTTGGCGTTAAATGGAGTGCAACTGGTTTTAGCGGGAATTTTGTTTCCGTATATTTGGAAAGAGTAATCGCCCAAATGGGTGCAAAAAATGAGCACGTTTACTTATTCCTCAGCACTTTCTTGTTCCTGCGGAACATCGCTCACAATTTCAGGCGTTTCGCCTACGGTGTTTTCGTCACTAACGGCTACCTCTTTCAGTTTGGGTAGTTCGTTAATGGAATTGATACCGAAATAGTCCAAAAACAAAGGCGTAACGCGGTATAAAATGGGTTTGCCGACCGCATCTTCCAAACGTCCTGCGACTTCCACCAATTCTTTTTCCATCAATTTCTGAACAGAATAATCGCAGTTTACTCCGCGAATAGCTTCGCATTCGGTTTTGGTAATCGGCCCTCTGTAGGCAATGATGGAAAGGGTTTCCAAGGTTGCTGTAGAAAGTCGTTTTTTCTCTTTTTGCCCAATCAAAACAGAAACAGTTTTGTGGTATTCCGGTTTTGTGAAAAACTGATAACCACCACCGATTACGCGCAGTTCAAACGAAAAAAGATCCGATTGGTATTTCGTTTCAATATCCGCCAGATGTTGTTCTACTAAGATTTTATCAGGCGGAGAATTCGGTTCCATTTTTTCCAAACAGAGCATAATATCTTCTATCGAAACAGCTGTTTCCGAACTGAAAATCAAAGATTCAATGTGTTGGTGTAAATTTTCCATTTTAAAAATTAGTTTTTGGTTGTTGGTTATTCGTTGCTGGTAGCACAAAGTTTTTTCTCAATAACCAACAACTAATTACTTTCAACTATTCTTTTCCATAAACGATTGCAACAGAATTGCCGCGCTCACTTTGTCTACTGTCCCTTTTTCCTGTCGCGCTTTTCGGTTTACACCGCTTTGCAAAATCACAGCCGATGCCATCTTTGACGTAAAGCGTTCGTCTAATTCGTGCACGGGAATGGCGGGATATTTATTCCGCAAGTCGCTTATGAAAGTGCGAATATAAGGCATTACTTCGTTTTCTGCGTGTCCAAAGTTGTAAGGCATTCCCACGACAAAGGCCTCCACGGCTTCTTTGCTCAGATATTGCTGAATAAACAGGAAAATTGCTTTGGTATCTATGGTGTCCAAGGCGGAAGCGATAATTTTTTGCGGGTCGGTAACCGCCACGCCTACGCGCTTGCGCCCATAGTCAAATGCCATAATACGCGGCATCAGATTTCGCTTTTAATACTGTCTAAAGCCGCGAAAAATTTCTCGAAATCTTCTTGGAAAATAATGACGGTAGAGCGTAGCGTTTCGCCATTGCTTTTACGGCTTTCCGTAATTTTGATGAGGCGATCGCCATTTTGTTTTTCTTTCAAATCCAAAAAATAGGTCCGCTTTCCGGCCAATACTTTTTCGCTTTTCAGGTCTTTGTCTTCTTGCATTGAATTGCTTTTATCGAGCGAATATAAACTCAATTATGAATTAAGACTTAAAAATTAAACACTTCTGCAATATCTGTTTTTGAAAATTAGGGCAATCCTGCTCATTTCGATAGACTCCATGCACCGCACTTCGACCAACTCAGTGACCGCGTTTTTTTATCCCATTTCAATTTCGATTTTTCATTCTTAATTGAATTTCTACCTTTAGCCACTCTTAAAATAAACAGTGGAATTTATGTCAGCACTTTTTCGTAAAAAATCGATTCAAGATCTTTTAGTTGATCCGCACCCGACAGAACATTCACTCAAGCGCACTTTAGGTGGTTGGGGATTGGTTGCTTTAGGGATTGGCGCAATTATTGGCGCGGGATTGTTTGTTCGCACCGCTGCAGCAGCAGCTCAAAATGCAGGGCCTTCTGTCACTTTAGGTTTTCTGTTAGCGGCTTTGGGTTGTGCTTTGGCAGGCTTGTGTTATGCGGAATTGTCATCGTCTATTCCTATTGCGGGAAGCGCCTATACCTATACGTATGCGACCATGGGCGAATTTTTGGCGTGGATAATCGGTTGGGATTTGGTTTTGGAATATGCTGTGGGTGCAGCTACGGTGGGTATTGCATGGAGTGAATACTTGAATAAATTATTGACAGATGTGTTGGGCGTTGCGCCTATTCCGTATGAATGGTGCCATTCTCCTTTTCAGTCGTTGAATGGTGTTAGTGGTATTATCAATTTACCGGCTTTGTTCATTGTATCTATTATTAGTTTACTGTTGATTAGAGGAACACAGGAGTCTGCTTTCGTGAATAACCTGATTGTTATTTTAAAAGTTGCGATTGTGGTGTTGATTATTGGTTTTGGTTGGGGATATATAAATCCTGCGAACCACGTGCCATACATTCCTGAGCCGACACAGTACACGGATCACAATGGAGTAATTTACAATTTTGGTGGTATTATGGGGATTTTAGGTGCAGCAGGAACGGTGTTTTTTGCCTTTATCGGTTTTGATGCCGTGAGTACAGCAGCACAGGAAACTAAAGATCCTAAAAAAGATATGCCGTTTGGTATTTTGGGTTCATTGTTAATTTGTACAATTTTGTATGTGTTATTCTCTCATGTACTCACAGGGCTAGCACCATTGGACTTTTTCCGTGACCCGCAAAGGGGAGGGGAAGCCTCGGTTTCAGCCGCTATTCGTGATTATATGCCGGGCTATCTTTGGTTGAGCAAATTGGTGACAGTGGCGA
>JAEYZB010000004.1 GCA_023428205.1 Bacteroidota bacterium
GAACTACATTGACCATTCCACTTTAAAAGCTGACACCACCAAAGCTGAAATTTTGCAGCTGTGTAAGGAAGCAATAGCGAACGAGTTTTATGCTGTTTGTGTTCCTCCGTATTGGGTTCGTGAAGCAAAAAAACAATTAAAAGGGACGAAGGTTAAAATTGCTACGGTGGTTGGTTTTCCGATGGGCTACTCGCACACACCTGCCAAAATTGAAGAGAGCAAACGCGCCATTGACGAGGGCGCCAATGAAGTGGATTGGGTGATGAATATTATTGCGCTGAAAGAGGGCGATTGGAATTATCTGAAAAATGAATTGACAAGTGCAACGGCAATGGTGCATTTGCGTGGAGGAATTTTGAAAGTAATTTTAGAAACGAGTTTATTGACAGATGACGAAATTATTGCGGCATGTAAGTTGTGTTCGGAGATGAGTGTAGATTTTGTGAAAACATCGACAGGATTCCATGGCATTGGCGCAACGGTGGAAGTGATAGAATTGTTGCGAAAAAACTTACCTTCGTCTGTCAAAATAAAAGCATCCGGAGGAATTGATTCATTAGAAAAAGCACTTGCTTTAATCAAGGCGGGTGCAGATAGAGTCGGTTCTTCAGAAAGCGTAAAGATTGTAACAGAATGAAAAGAATGATTGCTTATTGCTGGTTAATTGTTTTGCCTTGTAGCCTTTGGGCGCAAGATGGAAACGTAACGGTGTCGCAAAGCCCCGAAATCACCAATTTGTTGGCAAATTATAAGGCATATAACGAGAAAAGCAAGCTGGTAAATGGTTACCGCTAGCAAATTATGTTTAGCAACGACCGCAATGAAACGTACTACGCCAAAGCGAAATTGTATAAAGATTTTCCGAGTGAAAATTGCTATGTGGAATATGAACAACCATACTACAAACTGCGTTTGGGTGACTACGCTAATCGGTTTGAGGCAACGTATATGCTGAATAAGATTTTGTCACTGTATTCAGGCGCTTTTTTGGTAAAAGACAAAGTACAAGTCAAATAAACACAGTGTCGCTACTTTTTCAAAAAATAGAGCAACTTTCTGAAAAATATTTTTCGCGTGTGGTGGAATTGCGAAGGCAAATTCACCAATATCCTGAGTTGGCTTATCAGGAAGAAAAAACAGCTGCTTTGGTGCGCGAAGAGCTTCAAAAGTTAGGAATTCCGTTTATTTATCCGGTGGCTAAAACAGGCGTTGTGGCAATACTAAAATGCAACGAACCTGAATCGCGTTGTATTGCGCTTCGCGCGGATATGGACGCATTGCCTATTGCTGAAAGTAACGATTGTGAATACAAATCTACTACAGACGGCAGAATGCACGCTTGCGGGCATGATGCGCACACTGCGAATTTATTGGGAGTAGCAATGATTTTGAATGACCTGAAAAGTGAATTGAAAGGAACTGTCAAATTTATTTTTCAGCCTTCGGAAGAAAAAATACCGAGTGGTGCACAGCAGATGATTGCAGAAGGCGTGTTGCAAAATCCAACGGTTGATGGTATTTTAGGTTGGCACGTTCACCCTGAGATGGAAGTAGGAGAGGTGGGTTTTCGCGGTGGAAAATTTATGGCTTCGTCTGATGAAATCTACTTGACGGTGAAAGGGAAAGGCGGGCACGCAGCACAACCTGCTCATTTTATTTCACCACTTATTATTGCTGCTGAAATTTTATTGGAATTACGGCAATATACAGATACCGATAAACCGCGTATTCTCACATTTGGAAAGATAAACGCGAATGGCGCGACCAACGTTGTTCCTGAAACGGCTGAACTTGCCGGAACGCTTCGTTGTTTTGATGAGAATGACAGACAGCGAATGCACCAGATTATTCGCCATAGTTGTACTCAAATAGCAAAAGAACATCATGCAGCTGTTGAGGTAAATATTTTGAAGGGTTATCCCGTTTTGGTGAATGATGATGAACTGACACCGCAATGCAGTGATTTAGCGGAACAATTAAATGTCGTGGAGAAAGTATATAATCTGCCGATACGTATGGGTTCCGAAGATTTCGCCTATTATACGCAGGCAGTTCCTGCATGTTTTTATCGCGTTGGGGTAGGAAATAAAGCCGCAGGAATAGTTTCTCCTATTCATTCATCTACTTTCAATATAGATGAGCGTGCCTTAAAAGTAAGTATGAATTTGATGAGTAGTTTGGCGGTAAACTTCCTGAACAGAAATCAATAATTATTCTCCCCGTTTTTTTCACCCCTTTGAAAGCACTTGCTCTGCGCTGTTTTCGGTATCTACTTTCGTGATGATTTTTTCAATAACTCCCTTTTCGTCAATCACGAATGTGGTACGGACTGTTCCCATGAATTCACGCCCCATAAATTTTTTCAAACTCCACACGCCATAATCGGTTACTACTTTTTTGTCTTCATCGGAAATGAGCGTAAACGGCAGTTCAAATTTATCAATGAACTTTTGATGAGACTTTTCGCTATCTACACTTACACCGATTACTTCATAGCCTTTCTTTTTCAGCAAGGCATAGTTATCGCGGAAGTTGCAAGCTTCTTTCGTGCAGCCCGGGGTATTATCTTTCGGGTAGAAAAACAATACGACTTTTTTACCCCGAAACTGCGATAGTTTAATCGGTTTGCCCTGCTCGTTTTTTGCATCTATTTCGGGTGCTTTATCACCAACGGTTAAATTCATATTTTCTTTTTTAATAAATAAAGGTAGTACTGTAAATGGCTTTGTTTCTGCGTTCATCTTCCAATTCAATGCGGAGTCTATGTTTGCCGGGACTTAACTTCTTCTCGTTAGGAATAGTCAGTTGTCCGCTTTTGGCATCAAATTCAGCAAGTACCCATTCATCATCTAAAAACGCATTGTATTTTTCAGGTTTTCCGAAATTATCTTTGATGATAAATGTCCATTTTTGTTGTGTTCCAATAGGTCTTTCAGGATTGAAAGAGAGAGGTTTTATTGTAGGTGAAGTCGTGTCAATTTTTATATAAAACGTTCCGAACTCGCGCACTTTTGCTTGAATAAATCCATTTTCAAATGTTCCGCCTTTGGAAGTTTCTTCCTTTTTTTCGCTTCTCCAAACTAAAATGGCTTTTTCTCTTAAATGAGGAGGTACATTGGTTTTTAAAGCTATTGTGTAGTAGTTCAGTAGATGTTCTGTGTTTTTATTGAGTGTAAAAACAGGTGAATAAATAGCCGATGAGGTGTCTTTTTTACTGGTGATATGTAAACGGGTGGAGTTTACCAAAGCGTTTGCCGGAATAGATAAAGATAGGTTTTCATTTTTGTACGTATTCAAACTGTCTTTGTGTAAAAGAAGTGTGTAAGGTGTCTTATTTTCAGTAAAAAAACGGCTTGAATCGCTGTGTTGAATTTCCATGCGAACGGTAGTGGTATTTCCTGCAAAATCGCGAATGAGCAATTGGATATTGTGTTTGGCGTTGTCGCTTAAATCAATGATACCGCTATTTACGACATCGGTATATTGTTCGAGTGTATTGTGAGGCTCAATAAAACATTTATGAAACGCACGATGATTTTCGGAAAGAAAGGTTTCATAATCTAAATGAGAAATAATTTGTCGGGTGTTGGAAAATGAAAACCGGTCAGCTTTGTAGGTGAAAAATGGGTTACCATTATCCGTTGCTTCAATGGCGTAAATTCCGTAAGTGATGTTCGTTCCCGTCATTTTATCGAAAGCGTTCACGGCAATACCGATTTGTTTGCTGTTTATTTTTTGGGCAGGAATCGAATAAACCTCGTTGTTTTGTTTTAAAGTTATTCGCTTTTTGTTTTTGGTTAGCAAATCACTGCCCAGTGGGAAAAATTCTATGGCATTTACTTGTGGCGGAATACTGTCTTTTACTTCAAAACCGAAATGCAACGGATTGATGATTCGTTCTAAAGAATCGCGAATCTCAAAATGAAGATGTGGGCCTGCGCTTCCGCCAGAGTTTCCGCTGAGTGCAATGATGTCTCCTTGTTTTACCGGATTATAATTGGGCGGTAAGATGATGTTTTGAGAAAAGCTTTTAGAGGCGTACTGCTCTTTCCGAAGCACTTGTGTGACAGCCGTATTAAAACTTCGCAAATGCGCATAAACACTGACGTACCCGTTCGGATGTGTAATATAAAGCGCATTGCCGTAGCC
>JAEYZB010000275.1 GCA_023428205.1 Bacteroidota bacterium
GAATAAGGACGCTCAACACCTTTCCAACGTGGATTGGTTTCCCAATCTTTTTTCAGAGCAGCGGCTCTTTCGATTTTTGTTGCCATTTGTTTTTTTGTTTTTGAGTGATAAGAAAAGGCAAAACGCCTCTATTTTTCGGTCGCAAAGGTAAGGCTCTTTTTGATAAAATAAAATTGCGAATTTTCGCTAATCTATAATTTTCTCTTCATTACTAAAGGACAACTAGTCTTTTGTTGATTTTTCGTAAAAAAAGCGCGAACGTTCGTCTATTTATACTGAGAATATACCTTTACGATACAAGACTATGAAGAAATTTATCACCCTGTCATTATGGTTAGCCTCATTTACAGCGCTTGCCAACCAAACCTCGGCAGAGATATACAAGGATTTACAGAAATTACATTCGCTGAAAAAAGTGCTGTATTTCGCGGCTCACCCCGATGATGAAAACACCCGAGCTTTAGCCTATTTCTCACTGCACGAAAACGCAGAAACAGCCTATTTTTCCTTAACGCGAGGCGATGGCGGACAAAATTTAATCGGCAAAGAACTCAGCGAAGATTTAGGCGTACTGCGCACACAGGAATTGTTAGCTGCCCGATCATATGACGGTGCAAAGCAGTTTTTTTCGCGGGCGGTGGATTTCGGTTTTTCCAAATCTGCCGAAGAAAGTCTGCAAAAATGGAACAAAGACAGCATTTTATCCGATGCTGTTTTGATGCTCCGGAAATTTAAACCCGATGTAATTATCACGCGCTTTCCACCCGATGAACGCGCAGGACATGGACATCATACGGCTTCGGCTTTGATTGCTTTAGAGGCTTTTGAAAAAGCTGCTGATCCAAAATTTTTACCCGAACAAGTTGCCGAGTTCGGTACGTGGCAAACAAGCTCTATTTATTGGAACACCTCATCGTGGGCGCAAAAAGACATTGAAAAGATTGCGGTAAACAATCCTGATTTTATCACGATTAATATGGGCACTTACGACCCGATTCTCGGAAAATCGTACAACGAAATCGGCACGATTGCACGAGGACAGCACAAGTGCCAAGGTTTTGGAGCAATCATTGAGCGCGGTAGCAATGTGGAGTATTTTCAGTATCTGAAAGGCGAAAAACTGAAACAATCTTTCTTTGAAAAGAATCAGCAATCGTGGGAAACTATTTTAAGCAAAGATTTTGCGAAAACATTTGACGAATTGATGCAAAACTTCGATTTCAAAACACCGGAAAACAATGTAGCGGCTTTGCTGAAAATCAAGAGGAGTTTGGAATCCTTGCCCGCTTCTTCGTTCAAAAACGAAAAACTAAAACTATGTAATCAGATTATTACCGATTGTTTGGGGTTGTACGTAGAAGCAGTTGCCAGCGATTATGCGTTTACGCCAAATGATGAAATAGATTACACATTACGAATCATCAATCGTTCTGCCAAACAAATTTCATTCAACGGAAAATTAATTAACGCACGTTCTCTTTATGAGGAGAAACTCAAATTACATTCTAGTAATGAAATGTCCAATCCTTATTGGTTGAAATTACCATTTAAAGACTTGTATTTCGTAAACGATAAAAACGATTTACTCAAAGCGGAAAATGATGATGTTTACTTGCAGAAAATCTCATTTCTGATAAATGGTGAAACGGTTGACATTACAGTACCTTTAGAGCATGTGTGGCGCGAGCCTGCCTACGGAGAAAAGCGTAGACAAGTAATTAATGCGCCAGCTTTTACCGTAAATTTTGACCGGAATAATCTAGTGCTGAAAGCGGGTCAGGAAACGGAATTAAAATTGTCATTGCATAATTTCAGTAAGGAAATAAAAGATTCATTACATCTCATTACGCCTATAGACTGGCAACTTTCACAAACTGTTTTTCCGATTAGCTTCGATAAAAAACATCAGGAACAATTCATTTCGGTAAAAATCAAAGTTTCGGAAAATGCACAATCGGGCGAATTGAAATGCGTAAATGGGAAAGGGGAAATTTTATTCAGCAAAACCGATATTACATACAATCACATTCCTGCACAAACAATTTTCAAGCCTGCAAAAATTGCTTGCGTAAAATTACAAGCCGAAATTAAGCAAGGGAAAATTGCGTACATCAAAGGCGCAGAAGATGTCGTTCCGCAAGCAATTGCACAATTGGGTTTTGATGTGCAGATTTTTGAAGTTTCGGATTTGGCTTCGCTTGATTTATCGCCATTTCAAAGCGTTGTTTTCGGTATCAGAATTTACAACGTATCGCCCGAACTACGCAACTTTGAAGATAAATTGTTTGACTACGTCAATCGTGGCGGAAATTTGGTAATACAATACAACACCGCTTCGCGCTTTATGAAAGACAATACGAACATCATCAGCCGACTGCCGTTTACGCTCACGAGCAAGCGCGTAACTGAAGAAGATGCGGCTGTTACGTTTATAGCGCCCAAGCACACTCTATTGAATTATCCAAATAAAATCACGCAGAAAGAATTTGAAAACTGGATACAAGAACGTGGTTTGTATTTCGCAGAAGATTGGGATAAAAGTTACACTCCGATTTTATCGTGGAATGACAAAGGCGAAAGCCCGCAAACAGGCGGTTTAATTGCGGCAGACTATGGCAAAGGTCGCGTGATTTACACAGGCATTTCTTTTTTCAGAGAGTTGCCTGCGGGCGTGGAAGGAGCCTATCGTTTATTCGCAAACCTATTGAGTTATGAACCAAAATAATTCCGAAAATAATGAACCGTGTGACACAGAGAACAAATCCTCTGAAAAAACGAGTTGGAATATTTGGTATTCCGCATTAATCGCCTTTTTAGTTATTCAGATAATTGCGTTTGCACTTATCACAAAATGGTATGCCGAATGAGTGTAATTGACTGGTTAGTTTTGGGCGGAAGTTTGGCGTTTATTGTGCTATATGGTGTATGGAAAACGCGCAGAAACAAGGATTTGGATGGCTATCTGAAGAACGGCAACACTGAAAACTGGCTCACTATCGGGCTTTCAGTAATGGCAACTCAGTCAAGCGCTATTACCTTTCTTTCCACACCC
>JAEYZB010000156.1 GCA_023428205.1 Bacteroidota bacterium
CAATCTCACATACCCTGTATGGTCAACTCTAAGGTCAGCAACAATAAAAAATGGCATCGTGTATTGCAATCCCAAACAGGCAACACCTCTGTCATTTTTTGTGCTTGTTTGCTGAAAAATGTTTTTCTCCCCCTGATGACCTTCTCTGTATCGCCAGTCCCATCCGGTATAAATTAAGAGAAACTGGTTTTTATCAAGGTAGCGACCAATATGACTTTCTGTTTCAAATCCTGCTTGCTTGTTAAATCCCAGACGCCATTCAACATCAAATTTCCAACGGGTGTTCATTAATGAAACTTCTCCATCGCTGCCATTTGTTTCTAAGCCAACTTCTGCACCTAAATAAAATCGTCTGTCATCAGCATATACCTTTCTTAATGCCTTTTTGGGATTTGGTATTTGTGGATTCAGCGGGGTGTTCTCATAGGTAAAAATTCTACCCATGCCCGCCATCATGTGATAAAGAATGTGGCAATGAAAATACCAGTCACCATATTCTTCCGAAGCGTTAAATTCAATGGTGTCGGTTTCCATTGGCATGATGTCGAGAACATTTTTCAAAGGCGCATAATCGCCTTGACCGTTCACGATTCGAAAAAAGTGTCCGTGTAGATGCATCGGGTGTCGCATCATGGAGTTATTAGTAACGATTATTCGAATGTTCTCTCCGGCTTTGATTTTTATTTTATCGCTTTCCGAAATCGCTTTCTTATTCACTGTCCAAACATATCTGTTCATGTTTCCTGTTAGCTCAAAGTGCAATTCTCTAAAAGGGACATCCGGCAATGTTGTTTTTACAGGTGATTTGAGCATAGCATAATTGAGTGTTACCGGTATATCCAATTCTTGCTCATGATTCGGATGATTTTCTGATTGTTTCTTTTTCATTTTTCTTTTTGATACATGCTCGCCTGAAATTTCAGGATACATCACCACATTCATATCCATTTGCTGCAAACTCATATTCATGCCCATATCTTTCATATTTCCACCTACAGTCATCATGTCATTCATCATCTGCATTCCTTCAAAATACTTTAGTCGCTTCAATGGCTTTTGTTCAACTCTATCTCCTTTTCCCAAAGAAAGAACTGTATGTCCAATCCGGTCTTCTGACGTTGCCATTAGTTCATAAGAAGTGTTCTCTTCGGGAATTGTAACCAACACATCATATATCTCAGAAACGCCAATCATCAATCTATCTACCGTCACTGGTTCCACATCTATTCCGTCCGATGCCACCACAATTATTTTTCCACCTGAATAATTCAACCAGAAATAAGTAGATGAACTGCCATTGATTACCCTTAGCCGAATGGTATCACCTGCCTGATAATTTTTCTTTTGCTGATACTGCATTCCATTAACCAGAAAGCGCTCATAATACACATCGCTAACATCCATAGCATGCATGCGCTTCCACTCGTTGGTGAGTTTGGTTTTAAAATATCCGTCACGAATGGCTTCCCCGTAACTTTGAACGGCATCTTTCTTTATCATATACCAGTCGGTGGCGTAATGTAATGAACGTTCAATCTGATGAGGGTTTTCATCACTCCAGTCGCTTAGCAAAACTACCTCCTCATGTTTGGGCTTTTTATCCCGTTCATGAATTACAATGGCTCCATACATACCAACTTGTTCTTGCAACATAGTGTGTGAATGATACCAATATGTTCCACTTTGTCTTATTACAAATTTGTAAACACGAGTGCTATGTGATTTAATAGGGGCAGTTGTTAGGTAGGGAACTCCATCCTGTTCATTAGGCAGTAATAATCCATGCCAGTGAATGGAAGTTTCGTGGTGATGCATTTTGTTATGAACGTGAATTTCTGCGGTATCGCCTTCCGTAAAATACAATGTTGGCATTGGAATTTGTCCGTTTACAGCAATCGCTTTACGCTCTTTTCCGGTATAGTTAACAACTGTATCGGTTACAAATAAATCATAACGAACCAGCTGCTGCGCTTGAGCCAATATTCCGAAGCTGATGAACAATATGGAAAAAATGTATCGTGTCATCCTACTTTACTATTTTATCCGACACGTTTCCGCAAGTAAGCATCTTTGAACCGTAATAGGGATTTTTAATCGCGTCCTCTTTACTCAGCCAATACATTTTTTTCATGGGGCAGTATTGGTAATAAACAGCATCTTTTATTTCACTGTTGTTTTTTACTATCTTCCACATGATTACAGAAACATCAGCAAACGCAATCCTCTGTTTTTCTATGTCGGTTGCTTTAACCATTTTCTGAACGGCTTTTAACAAACTCTCCTTCTCTCCGAAAGAGTCAGTTATTTCAATTGACTTTTGAAGTGAAACAGCGTGTTCGTTTGCGGCTTTATTATCCGTTTTGATCAGTGCTTCTTTTACTTTGAGATACTGATTCAGAATGGATTCGGAGTTTTGAGAATATGCTGTTACACTCATTAGCGAAACAGCAAACATTAAAATAAGTGTTTTCATTTTCTTATAATTATGATTTGATTAATTCAATTTTAAATCCTGCATCTTTCACCTTATCCATAACTTCTTGTTTTGATATACCGATAGAGTGAACAGAAAGTATTTTCTCTTTGCTGTTGGTATTCACATCCCAATGACAAATACCTTCGGCATCGTTCATTGCAGGCGAAACTTTTGCAATGCAATCCCCGCAATTGATGTTTGTTCTAAACTGATAGGTTTCACCATCTACATCCGGTTGAGAAATGGATTCCACCTGCTGAATATTATACCCTGCTTTTTCAATTGCCTTTATTGCATCATTATGTTGCAAATCATTTTCAACTGAAATGGAGGCAACTCCCGGTTCAAGGTTTTTGATGGTTATTCCATCAATAGATTTTAGAGCATTGCTTACACGCATCTGGCAGTGTGTGCTCTGCATGTTTGGAATTTGAATTTTTAAAGTTTTCATTTTATACTGTTTAAATGATATTGATGATGCAAAGTTGGCTACAGATGCAGTCTAAACCGTTACATCATTTTTTGAATGATTTACAAGATTTTCTGCTATACGTTTTTCCACTTCAACCGCAAACTGTTACCGACTACACTCACGCTGCTGAGTGCCATAGCTGCACCCGCAATCATGGGATTAAGCAGAAAGCCCGTAAACGGATACAATACACCTGCGGCAATTGGAATGCCGATGATATTGTAAATGAATGCCCAAAATAAATTCTGACGAATAGTGGCAACAGTTTGTTTAGAAAGAGTAATTGCCATTGGAATTTTATTCAGGTCTGATGAGATTATGGTCATTTTTGCTACATCCATAGCTATATCACTCCCCTTGCCCATTGCAATACTCACATCAGCTTGAGCCAATGCTGTGCTGTCGTTAATGCCATCACCTACCATTGCAACAACTTTCCCATTTGCTTGCAGGTTTTTAATAAAATTCGCTTTTTGTTGTGGCAACACCTCGGCTTTAAAATGTGTAATGCCTGTTTGTTCTGCAATGGCTTTAGCAGTTGCTTCATTATCTCCGGTAAGCATATATACCTCTATGCCTAAATGATGTAAGTGTTGAATAGCTTCAACAGAGGTGGATTTTATTTTGTCTGATATGGCCAATACTGCCAAAGCATTTCGGTGGTCAGCAAACCAAATGACAGTTTTAGAAGCATCACTCCATAATTCAGCTTTCTCCAAAAGCGATTCTGAAATTTCAATAGAATTTTCACTCAACAGTTTTTTGTTTCCTACAAAATAAGATTTCTCTGAAACAATTGCTTTTGCTCCTTTTCCGGTAATACTTTGAAAATCTGAAACATTAATTGAATCAAGATTTACAAAATGGTTAACAACTGCTTCCGCTAAAGGATGTTCCGATTGCTTCTCCATGCTGAACAAAACTTGTTTAGCAGAATCATCATTGTTTAACCACGTAATATCAGTTACAATTGGTTTGCCTTCAGTAATGGTTCCGGTTTTGTCCAACACAATGGCATTTATATTTTTTGCCAACTCCAAACTCTCCGCATCCTTGATAAGAATCCCGTTTTCTGCTCCTTTACCAACACCCACCATTATTGCAGTGGGTGTTGCAAGCCCTAAAGCACAAGGACAAGCAATTACCAATACAGTTACTAATGCCATTAACCCTTGTGTGAAACCATTGTCGCCACCCAGCAACCACCATGATGCAAAAGCAAGTAATGCAATTACTATAACCACGGGAACAAATATGCCTGCAATCTTGTCCACCAATTTTTGCACCGGAGCTTTACTTCCCTGTGCATCCTGAACCATGCGAATAATTTGTGCAAGCATAGTTTCGCTTCCTACTTTTACTGCACGAAACTGAAAACTTCCTTTTTGATTGATAGTCCCTGCAAAAACTTTTTCACCTTCCTTTTTCATTAAAGGAACAGGTTCCCCGCTCAGCATACTTTCGTCCACATACGAACTGCCACTTGTTACAATTCCGTCCACTGCAATTTTCTCTCCCGGCTTTACAAGTAGAATATCGCTAACATTTACCTTTTCAATGGGCATTTCCATTTCATGACCACCGGCATGAATTACAATTACAGTTTTGGGCTGCAAACCCATCAGTTTTTTGATAGCAGATGATGTGTTGCCTTTTGCTTTCTCTTCCAGTAGTTTTCCTAATAAAATAAATGCAACTATCACTGCTGCCGCTTCAAAATACACATGTCCGTGCAAGCCCCTCTCATGCCAAAAGTGAGGAAACAAAGTATTGAAGACGCTAAACAGATAAGCAACGCCTGTGCTCAGTGCAACAAGCGTATCCATATTTGCAGAGCTATGCTTTGCCTGTTTCCATGCGTTAATAAAAAAGTCTTTACCGAACCACAGAATAACAGGTGTAGAAAGCAACCACATGATTTCATTGGCATAAGGAATGTCCATAAAAAACATTCCAATGATTACCACAGGAATGGCGAGAATAGATGCAAAAATGGTTTTCCTTTTTAGCTCTTTAAACTTTTTCTCATGCAATGCTTCAAGCGTCTCTGACTCTTTTGTATCGTTATCAATCAACAAGTCATAACCGATAGATTGAACTGCTTTTCGCAAGTCATCGGGCTGAATTATATTTGGAAGATACTCAACAGCTACATTGGCAGTAGCAAAATTCACAGCGGCATTAACAACTCCATTTTGTGCTTTTATAATGCTCTCTATACTTACTGCACACGAAGCGCAGGTCATTTGCAATACCGGAAATGTTTTCTTAACCGTTGTTACGCCATAACCTAAATCACGAATGGCTTTTACTGCCTCCGGAAGTGTTTCGCTTCTATCAGAAGTGATTACTGCTCTTCTGTTGTTTAGCTCAACTTTGTGTGATTTTATGCCTTTGACTTCAGTTAAGCCATTGTCCACAATCAGTGCGCAATGTTCGCTTTCTACTCCTTCTAAAGGAATGTAAAGTGGTGTTTTAATTTCTGTTGCCATAATTTTGATTTTAATTACAATGCAAAAGTGGCAACAATCGGACTCTAAAGCGTTACACTATTTTCTGAAAGAGTTATGTGATTTTCAAATCGTCTAAGGGCTTGCGTTTTTCAGTTCGGATGTCTTTGAAATGACTTGGCGTTAGTCCTGTAACCCTTTTAAATTGTGCGCTTAAATGTGCCACACTTGAATAATTTAGTTTGTAAGCAATTTCACTAAGTGAAAGTTCATCATAAACCAGCAGTTCTTTCACTCGCTCAATTTTCTGTGCAATAAAATACTTCTCTATAGTAGTTCCTTCTACCTCTGAAAAAAGAGTAGTGAGGTATTTGTAATCGTTATGTAACTGATTGCTCAGATAATCTGAAAGATTAGTCTTGAGTTCATTATTATTCTGATGCACCAACTCAACTATTAATGTTTTTATTTTTTCAATTAACCTGCTTTTCTTGTCGTCAATAATTGAAAATCCTACTGATTGCAGCGTTTTATCTATCTGTTCCTTTTCCTGATTTGTTAGTTCCTTTTCTAAAGTAATCTCGCCTAAAGAAATATTAGTCGGTTTGTAGCCGAGTTTTTCAAGTTCCGATTTCACAACCATTTTGCAACGGTTACACACCATGTTTTTTATGTGGAGTATCATCGTTTTTGTTTTTTGTTCCGTTGCGTTGAGAGAAACGGCTCTTTGGATTTTGCCATGAGGGTTGGCTTGTGGGGTTGGGGCAAAAGCCAATGTGCCGTTTGTGGGTGGCAATAAAATTGAATTAAAAAATTGTGCGGTGGGGAAAATAAAAAATACAGTAGGGTGGGCAATGAGTGTTGGATTACTCGTTGTCCGTTAGTTGTATTGCTTTTATGTCTGTGAATCCCTTTCATACATTTGTTTCTCCTTAGTTGTTTATCACACGGTTAATGACTGTCGAGTCGCTGTAATACGCTTGCTGCCAACTCGTAAATATACGCAATAGTACAATAATTTATTCAAATCTAAAAGAAACATTCAATAAGTAATAATATATTGATAATTAGTTATTTGAGTAAAAATGATAACTACGTATTTCGTGTATCGTGATGTAAAAAATATTTCTCATATTTGCATTTTACGATACAAAAAACGAAGATATTTATGGAAAATAATCCTGAAAAATTTCAGCTAAATCATTACAGTTTTGAAATAGGAGAACACCAAAACAATTCCGTTATTTGGATTAGTTTTCCCTATAGTCAGGAACACATCAATCACCTAAAAAGCCATACAAAAGCCCAATGGAGTGCTACAAACAAAAAATGGTATGTGCCGGATATTACTTCTTATCGAAAACTGTTTGGATTGGAGATGAAATACTATGGCAAAAGTGCTTTGGCAGCGATTCACCCGGTCAATCAACCCGCTTTGAACCGTTATATTGAACAATTGCAACTAAAAGGCTACAGCCAAAATACAATCAGAACCTATGTTACCGAATTTTCCCAGTTGCTTAAAACCATAAAATCGGTGCCTGTGGGCGAGCTCAGTGCCGAAAAACTCAGAAGTTATTTTTTGTATTGCATTAAGAAATTAAGGCTTTCTGAAAATATGATTCACAGCCGAATGAATGCGGTTAAATTTTACTTTGAACAAGTGCTGAATCGGGAAAAATTATTTCTCGAAATTCCCAGGCCCCAAAAACCAAGTACGCTGCCCAAAGCGATTTCAACCAAAGATATAAAACGGATGTTCGAAACATTAGAAAATGTAAAACATCGACTTTTGCTCAAATTGTGCTACGGAATGGGGCTTCGGGTAAGCGAAGTCGTCAACCTTAAGATTACGGATATCGACAGCAATCGAATGCAGGTATTGGTAAGGCAAGGTAAGGGAAAAAAAGACCGCTATGTAAATTTACCGGAATCTGTGCTGGGCGAGTTGAGAACCTATTATCTGAAATATAAACCCAAAGAATTTCTTTTTGAAGGGCAATATGGCCGTCAATATTCGATTCGTGCTGTACAGCTTGTGTTTAAAGACGCCATGAAAAAGGCTAAAATCGACAAGAAAGTAGGGATTCACAGCCTACGGCACAGCTATGCCACACACCTGATAGAACAAGGTACAGATATTCGGTTCGTGCAGGAATTGCTTGGGCATAAAGATATTAAAACTACGATGATTTACACCAATCTGACCGACCAAACAAAAAGGAAAATAAAAAGTCCGTTAGATAATTTGTAAAGAGGGATTAACCCGAAAATCGAATGCTCGTATACACTTTTGCAGCGTAGCGGTCTTTTGTGGAGTTTTTGTAACAAATTCACGATTGGTGCGCGAGGTTTACTCGTGCTTAAAAGACTCGCGTGAAACAGGGAATCAGGATATAGGCCATCCTCCTCATTTTTTCGCACCATTTCATTTACCATTGATAATTTTCTTCGTTAGTTCTCCCATATCCATTCCTCCAAAAACGCCACTCGTCATCAAAAACAAAGCCGAATTTTTGTAGGATAGAGTATGTAAAAAGCGTTCCAGTTCTTCCCGCGTTTGCAACACGAGCAAGCCCTCTTTCCCGAAAGAAGATTTTACGAGCTCCACATCGAGTGGCGGCATCCGTTTCAGGGCGAGCGCTTCTTTATCTACATACACCACCGCGACATCGGCATCGTTCATTGAGCCGTGATATTCTTTCAAAAAATCTTTATTCAAACTGCTGTAGGTGTGCAGTTCCATTACCGCAATAATGTTGCGTGAAGCGTATTGCAAGCGCGCAGCTTTCACCGTAGCGCTCAGTTTGGAAGGGGAGTGGGCAAAGTCCTTATAAATAACGGTATCCTTATTTTCTGCCAATTTTTGCAAGCGGTTTGCGGCTCCTTCAAAGGTTTGTATCGCGGTGTAAAAGTCGTCTTTCGCCACGCCCAGACTTTCGCACACCAAACGTGCGCCTTCTATGTTTTGCAAATTGTGTTCTCCGAAAATTTTCAGCGCGTAATTTTTTTCGCTGTGAATAATGGTTTGTTCATTTTCTACGGAATAGTCAGGCGTTTTATACGCATGAAGCATGGCACTGCCTTTATAGTTCTGTACTATCTTTTTGATTTCTTCATCGCCTGCGTAATACACCAAATCTTCCGAAACCGTGCCGGCAAATTTCGCGAACTGATTCACATAACCTTCGTACACAGGAAACACATTGATGTGATCCCACGCAATGCCGCTGATGAGCGCGATGTGCGGTTCGTAAAACATAAATTTGGATTCTTTGTGTAGGGGAGAGGCCAAATATTCATCGCCCTCTAATACGATGATAGGGGCATCATCACTCAGTTTCACGGCTGTGTCAAAGCCTTTTACGGCTGCGCCAACTAAATAATCAAACGAAAATCCACGCTCTTTCAAAACGTGCATTACCATGGAAGTGATGGTTGTTTTTCCGTGACTTCCCGCAATCACTACGCGCTTTTTGTTTTTCGCAATTTCGTAAATGAAATGCGGAAACGAATAAATTTTCAAACCTAATTCCTGCGCCTTTTTCAGTTCCGAATTATCATCGTGCGCGTGCATTCCTAAAATGATGGCATCTATATCAGACGTAATGCGTTCTGCAAAAAAGCCGATGGAGTCGGGGAAGAGTCCTTCTTTTTCCAAATTCGTTTTTGCAGGGTCTGCAATTTTATCATCTGAGCCGGAAACCGTGTGCCCTTGCCGTTTCAGCACGATTGCCATGTTGTGCATTATCGCTCCGCCAATCGCTATAAAATGAATGCGCATAATTTTCTGTTTGTATTTATATCAAAAACGCTAATTTCGCGTTGTAAAGAAAATGCAATCCGTGAAAATTGCGTTATTAGTTTTAAACAACTTAAATAGAAATAAAATGAATACGAAAAAAATAATATTGGCTGTGGCAGCTATTGCTTTTTTGAGCGTTGCACTTTCTTCATGCGACCGCCAAAGTTGCCCTACTTACTCGCAAACGGAAGTGAAAGCGGTAGAAAATAAAGGGTAATTTCAGAAGTTTATTGCTTGTGTAAAATGGTTAGCGTGGCGTTGGCTGCGCTTTTCGTTTTTTCATCAGGGAGTATGATTGTTTATGGACAATCATTTCACAAATCCTCTGTCAATTCCGAAACGTTTGTAATGGCGCAATAAGGTTTCCGTGATTTCGTAATCGGAACTTTGTTGCAGAAACTCCAACGGCAAGTTGAGATAATCAATAAATTCCTCGTAGCGGTCTTCCGGCAAATCAAACAGTTGCTTTTCTTTGAAGTAATCGAATAATTCTTTGTAAATCCGTCTGCGCTCGTCTTCTACATATTGGGTGCGCAGTTTCTTTTTTTCTTTCGCACGGGAACTCAGTAAATCATACAATGCCGAAATAGGCGACATCAACTGCATATCGGGCTTCATGTATTCTCTTGGA
This sequence comes from Bacteroidota bacterium, assembly GCA_023428205.1. Taxonomy (GTDB): domain Bacteria; phylum Bacteroidota; class Bacteroidia; order Chitinophagales; family LD1; genus CALAYL01. The sequence continues at coordinate 9,835 of JAEYZB010000156.1, forward strand.
ATAGAACCGAGTTCTTTGCGTTCTTTTCCTAAATCTTCCAAAGTTTTTTTCGGGCGCACAATCACAGGTCGTGAAGTAGTAGCCGAAAGCGGAGCGAAATAAAACGAAAAGAAATAAGCCAATTTTTCTACGCTGTCAGCTGCGCTGAAACGAACCGTTCTGTAGCCCGGTGAAAATAAAAACAGGGTGTCATTTTTATCGGTGGAAATAGAAAATAGCCCCTTGTCGTCAGTCAGATAAGTGGCATTTTGTTTTGATGAAATAACACTTACTCCGCTTACGGGGCGTTGGTTGTAGCCGTCTAACACTTTACCGGAAATAGTTACATTTTGTCCTTGTAGAAAGGGTGCAAAAAAAACAGCAAGAAGTGCGAAAGATAGCTTCAGTGGGCGAAGAGAAGTGTGAACAATAAAAGACTGAAATGAATGAGTGAAAGGACTGCGCGTATTCCCTCTCCATATCCTACTTTCAACTCTCAACCTGTTTATCATTAGTTGCCCAAAAGTAACAGAATCTATAATTAGGTCGCCATTTTGTTCTTCATTTCAGATTTTTTCTATATTCGCACCTCTTATTAAATAACTATGCAATTAGCAGAAATCGTATCAATCACCGGAATTCCCGGAATTTTTCAAGTGAAAGGAAAGCGCGCAGATGGCCTAATCGTTACTTCGCTCGTGGACGGGAAAACACAATTCGTTTCAGGACGTGTTCATATGTTCAGTACATTGGATAACATTACCATGTACACGA
>JAEYZB010000178.1 GCA_023428205.1 Bacteroidota bacterium
AAACGTGCTCGTTTTTTTCACCCATTTGCCAATATTCTTTCACGTCAATCTTTAGTGAAACTGTATCAATCTCCGCATAATGAGCAGGAGGAAGTTTGCATACATTTTGCCAAATTGTTTTCGGGGAAGGAATGTAGCGGTACACAAAATAATCCGCAAAAGCAGAAAAATCAATTTCCTTCTTCACCTCCCCTGATGCAAGAATGGCTTTCAATTCTGAGGCAAAAATGAGTTTATCGTTTTGAAGAAAATAATAAAGCGGTTTGATTCCAAAACGGTCGCGAACCAAAAATAGTATCTGTTTTCGTTCATCTAAAATCGCAAACGCAAACATTCCTTTCAACCTATTCAATACATCAATTCCCCACTTTTCATAAGCTGCCAAAATCACTTCCGTATCCGAATTTGTTTTGAAAGAGTAATCAGCAGACAATTCCTTTTTCAGCTCAAGATAGTTGTATATTTCACCATTAAACGTAATCCAAATTTCATGCGAGTTATTTGTCATCGGCTGTTTACCGGCATCTGACAAATCCAAAAAAGACAAGCGTCTATGTGCTAAAGCAATTCTTTTGTTTTGGGAAATAAACATCCCCTCACCATCAGGTCCACGATGTGCTAACGTATCATTCATTCGCTGCATCACGCTTTCTGAAATTTCTTTTTTCAAATCAATATATCCTACAATACCACACATTATTCTTTCTCTTTAGCAAGCACCGAAATTAAAAGAATATTCAAGACTTCGTATACTGTTCCAACGAAAGTTCGTATCGAATTTCGACTTTGCAAAACTCCTATAGCTCTTTATGTGGAAACAATAATAAGCGTTTCAAAACATCCTTACATTCTCCTTTTCTAGTTCAAAAGAAGAAGTTGAACAACTTTCTCCAATCATTTCAAATAATAGAAAAATATTACTTTCAATTTCAAAATACAACTATTATGAAACGAATCAACCTTTTAATTACCGTTTTTGCTTTGGCAATCAGTCCAACAACTTTTGCTCAGGAAAAAGTTTTTTATCCTGACCAGCAAAAAATAAGCGCAGCAAGTTATGATGTAAAAATTACAGACATTGTTGCTCTTCCAAAAGAAATCAAATTCAAATTAGAATTTGAAAACACGAGCAACGACATTATCGTTTATGATTTATCTAAGTCAGAAATCATTGCGAGCGGCAATAAATACACGCCCAAAAGCCGTATCGCGTTTGTGACACTTTCCAGGCCAATTGTACTTGCTCCACATAAAAAAATCAACAGAACTGTTTCTGCAACCGCAGACAATATGGGCTCTCCCAAAGACTTTAAATTTGAGTTGAAAGGAGTGCAGAAAGTAACATTAAGCAATGACAAGCATAATGCGCCCAAATTTGCGCTTCCGGCAACCGCCAACGATTTTCCGGCAGGACCGTTTACCGTAAATTTGAAAGATTATAAAAAAACTACCGGTGGCTCCAGCGTAAAATTCAATGCGCAGTACAACGGTAAAAAAGTAGGATTCATTTTCCCTTCCAAAATAACCGTTTCAATGCCGGACGGCAAAAATTACGCCAATGCTGACCGTGATGCCGATCCGATTTTATTCTTTCCGGGAGACAAAGATGATTTCGGGGCAAAATGGGACAGAATGCCCGGTGGAGCAATCAACGACATGCAAAAAGTAGAAATGAATATCAATTTTGAAGAGGTGTTCCGTGAAGGCTCAGTATCAGATATCGAATCAAAATCTTTCTCCTTTACATGGGACGAAGCCCTTACGAAAGAGAAAAACAAATAGTTTACAGAAAGGTCGGAATATTCCGACCTTTTTTATTTTCCAATATTATTACTTTCACGCCATAATACTTTTCGCGTGAAAACTCGTTTTCTTTTCGCTACCGCTTTTTTAATTCAATCCCTTTTTTGTGCTGCGCAAAAAGCATGGACATTACAAGACTGTATTGAATACGCCATCGCCAACAATGTACAAATACAACAAGCGGAAATAAACGAACACATTTCCAAAAACAATTTGTTGCAAAGCGAATTGAATTTGTTACCATCCATCTCAGGGGCTGCAAATTACAATTTCACCTTTGGTTATTCCATCAGCCCGGTGGACTACCAATACAGCAAAACGAATTCGCAACAATTAACGACTTCGCTAAACAGCAATTTGACTTTGATAAACGGTTTGCAAAAAATAAATACGATTCGCAAAAGTAAAGCGGACGCACAGGCTGCGGGTTTTGACAAACAAAACACTATCAACAACACAACCTTGCAACTCACCAATTATTTCTTGCAAGTATTATTGAATAAAGAATTACTAGCAGTGGCGCAAAGTCAATTAGATATTTCAGCGACACAGCTAGACCAAGCGAAAGCAAAACTGAAAGCGGGAACAATGGCAGAAGCAGAAATTTATCAATTTGAATCTGCCGAAGCCAGTAACAATGCCTCCGTGATTCAGGCAAAAAACAATTTATCGCTTTCTATTTTACAACTGAAAATCGCGTTGCAGTTGCCCGATTCTGTAGGATTTGATGTTGCAGCGCCAAACATTACCAACAATATGCTGACCGACATCAGCCGACAAAGCGAAACAGAACTATATAGCCAAGCAGTGTACAATCAACCTGCCATCAAAAGCGCACAAGCCAAAGTAGCAAGTGCAATATACGGCCATAAAATAGCGATAGGTTCACTCAGTCCAAGTATTTCATTCAACTTTATGTTGGGTGACAATTACTACGACCAAGCCGCAAAGGTGATAAGCATTTCACCTTACGTTACCGAACCGATTTCATTCCGCGATCAATTCAAAAACAACCTCCAAAAAATTGCAGGCTTCAATTTGCAAGTCCCTATTTTTTCAGGTTGGTCGCGAATGACAAACATCTCCAACTCCAAGCTCCAACGCCAAATTCAGGAATTGGAACTGAGTAATCAAAAAAATAAATTCCGTCAAGATATTCAGCAAGCATTCAACAACGCTAAAGGTGCGCGTGAAACCTATTTCGCAAATGAAAAAGCAGCTGTTTCTGCCCGAAAATCCTATGAAGCTTATCAAAAACGTTTCTCTGTTGGAATGTCGAATTCCTTTGAATTACAACAAGCGCAAACAAATTTATACAAAGCGGAATCACAATCCGCACAATCAAAATATTCGTATTTATTGTATTTAAAAATTTTAGATTTTTATCAAGGGAAACCAATAAGAATAGATTAAAAAACGAACACATTTTAAATTCCTCCTCGTTTTTTTCAACCATTTAAAGCCTTTTCTTTCGGCTTCCGTCCTCGCTTTTTCGGAATTCTCGCCACTTTTCTCACAATTTCCAACATTTCAGCCCAAGCGTATTTTGCTTTCTCTTTTTTGATATTATCGACAAAGGTGTATTCTTTGTGTTCCTTGAAAAATTTATCCATATAAAACACAATGGAATCTACATTCGGCTCAGCAACGTAGCCCACTACATCGTGCGGTACAATTTCAGGCAAACCGCCCACATTCGTTACGAGCATCGGACGATTGAAGTGATAGCAAATCTGCGTAACACCGCTTTGTGTAGCGTGCTTATACGGTTGCACCACCAAATCGGCCGCACAAAAATAATAACGCACCATATCGTCAGGAATAAAATCCGTACGCAAAATCACTTTCTTTTTTAAGCCATATTTTTTAATCAAATCGTGATACGGTTTCGGATCGCTGTAAAACTCGCCCGCAACAATCAATTCTATATACGAATTTTTGAAACGTTCATCGGCAAAAGCTTCCAATAAGAGATCCAATCCTTTATAATCGCGGATAAAACCGAAAAAGAGAATGTAATGCCCATTAATTTCCAGCCCTAATTTTTTAATGGCTTCTGCCTTGCGAACACGCTCTCCAAAATTGTCGTAAAGCGGATGAGGTGAAAATGCTTTCGGTTTCGTTTTATCAAATAAATCCAAGTCATTCAACACCGATTTAGACATCACGACAAAGCCGTGAACACTCCCTACAAAATATTTCGCTAACCAAAAATCACCGATGCGTTTTTCGTGCGGAATGATGTTATCTATAATGGATATGATTTTTGTTTTCTTGTTCGATTTCACGATTCGCGAAATGGTTCCCAAGCACGGAGCCATAAACGGCAACCAAAATTTCACAATCATCAAATCCGCGTTCAGTGCCTTTATTTCACGACCGACTTTGAACCAGTTGAAAGGATTGATAGAATTGACTTTTACGCGAATGTCTAAATCGGCTGGTGCCGGTTGGTCGCTGTATTGCGTTTGACCGGGAAATAAAAAATCAGGATACTGTAAACTGAAGGTGTAAATAATCACTTCATGCCCCTCCGCAATGTACTCGCGCGCAATGCGCTCGTTATATGCAGCCAAGCCACCACGCAAAGGATATGAAGAACCAAGAATTACAACTTTCATAACAGGGCGAAAAGCTAAAAACTAAAAATGAAAAATCGATTGATTCTGTCAATCATAAATCTACTTACGACTTATGCCATGCGACTTACGTCTATTAAAAAATTCGGGCAAGTTACTCATATCGCACCGCTACAACCTCTTACCTTTGCTGCGTTTCCGCCCTGGAGGAGTGGGAGGGAGCTGGTCGTACAAGGCTCGCCCGAGGCGCAAACATAAACTAAAAACTAAAAGTGAAAAATTATAAACGGAAATGGGTCAAAAAAACGAGGTCGTTGAGCTTACCGAAATGAGCAGGATTTACTGTTGAAAATTAACGGTCTCCCTCCGTAAATCGCAGAATATATGTGTCGGGATTCGGCAGTTGTGCTACAATCGGAAATTTTTGAATGTTTTTCTGCAACGCTGGATACAAATACTTAGACGTGGAGACAAATCCCAATTGTTCCAAAACCACGTAATCCACACTATTTTGACGGAAGAAATCCAATACCACCGTGTCGTTCAATGACGGCTTATCTCCTACCGTGACTCTATCGGCATAATACATGAACATATCGGCTTTACGTGCACTGAAAACTGCATCTTTCGGAGTGTTTGCCTTTGCCCATTTCGCCAATTCAAAATAGTTTTGATAGGCAGGAGGAACCGGTTGCAGCATATCAT
>JAEYZB010000183.1 GCA_023428205.1 Bacteroidota bacterium
TGAAACTTTTTTCGCGGGTAGAAAAAGACAAAAGTGTAACGCCTTTCGTATCGTCAATCAATTGACCATAGATTTCAGAGTTGCTACAGAAAACCGCCAAACGTGGACGTGATTCCGTTCCGGAAATTTTTCCGCGAATACGTCTCTGTATTTTTTCTCTTCTTGTTACTTTCGTTGCTGCCATAACTTACTTTTTAAATGACGGTCTATTATTTTTTAGATGCTGATTTTCCGGCTTTTCTTCTCAATACTTCACCTTCAAACTTGATACCTTTTCCTTTGTAAGGCTCCGGTGGACGTTGTGTACGGATTTTCGCACATACCAACCCAAGCAATTCCTTGTCGGCTGAAGTCAAAGTTACTTTCGGGTTTTGCCCTTTCAGTTGTTCTGCTGAAGCTTTTATTTCTTTCGGCAATAACAAAACTACCGGGTGAGAATAACCCAAGGCTAATTCCAACACTTGACCGGTAACGGTAGCGCGGTAGCCCACACCGACCAATTCCAACACTTTGGTAAACCCTGTACCTGCACCTGTAACCATATTATTGATTAGCGCGCGGTAAGTACCGTGCAACGCTTTGTGGCGTTTTTGTTCAGTTGGGCGTTCAACTGTAACTGTTGAACCTTCTACTTTTACCGTAATGTCAGAGTCAACTAGTTGCTCTAATTCTCCTTGCGGACCTTTTACTTTTACGATATTCCCTTTCAATACTTCCAAAGTAACTTTGGCTGGTAATGTAATGGGTGCTTTTCCTATACGTGACATAATCTTCTTTTCTTTAAATTCTTCTAATTAGAATATTTCGCACAAAATTTCACCGCCTACGTTTTGAGCGCGGGCTTCTTTATCCGTCAATACGCCTTTCGGTGTTGAGAGAATTGCAATTCCCAAACCACTCAATACGCGTGGGATTGATTTAGAACCTGCATACTGACGCAATCCCGGAGTAGAAACACGTTGCAATGATTTGATAACAGGCGTTTTTGAGGCCGCATCGTATTTCAATGCGATTTTGATAGCGCCTTGTCCGCCAAATCCTTCGGTTTCAAATTTATATTTCAAAATGTACCCTTTTTCGTAAAGAATCTCGGTAATTTTTTTCTTCAAGTTCGATGACGGAATCTCTACAAAACGGTGATTGGCCGCCTGTGCGTTTCGGATTCGTGTCAAATAATCTGCTATTGGGTCGAGAACCATTGTTTTATTTTTAAGTTGATTATTTAATGATTACCAAGAAGCTTTTGTTACACCCGGAATTTTTCCATCACTCGCCAAATCGCGGAATTTAATACGTGAGATTCCGAACATACGAACGAATCCGCGTGGACGACCTGTCAATGCGCAACGATTACGCAAACGTACTTTTGATGAATTTTTCGGAAGTTTGTCCAATAAGTCCAACTGTCCTGCTTCTTTCAACGCTTTGCGTTTGTCGGCATATTGTGCTACCAAACGTTCTCTTTTGCGTTGTCTTGCTTCTACTGATTTTTTAGCCATTGTGTTTTATTTCAGTATGATTAATTATTTTTTAAAAGGCATTCCCAATGCTTCAAGCAAAGCGTATGCTTCTTCATTTGATTTAGCAGAAGTAACGAATGTAATGTCCATCCCTCCGATTTTTGTAATCTTATCAATATCCAACTCAGGGAAAATGATTTGTTCTTTAATACCCATGTTGTAGTTTCCGCGTCCGTCAAATCGTTTTGGGTTGATACCTTTAAAGTCACGAACACGCGGTAAAGAAATAGATACGAAACGGTCTAAGAATTCGTACATTCTTTCTTGGCGCAAAGTTACACGAGCCGCAATCGGCATATTTTCGCGCAATTTGAAGTTTGAAATTGCTTTACGTGATTTAGCGGCAACTGCTTTTTGACCTGCAATTGTTGACATTTCTTGTACAGCAATATCAACCAATTTTTTGTCGGAAGTAGCTCCGTTTACACCGTGATTCAAACAAATTTTAAGAAGACGTGGAACTTGCATCACTGAAGTGTAGTTGAATTTTTTCATCAACTCAGGTACAATTTGTTCCTGATAGCGCGTACGTAAACGCGGGATGTATTTTGTAGTACTCATGCCAATATGTTTTTAGACGATTTCCGGCCGTCTTTTTAAAAATGGATTGCAAAAGTAACACTTGCACACAGATTTCCAAACTTTTTTAAAAAATAGTTTGAAAGCACGTGAAATGGGTGAAAAAAACGAGCAGGTTTTGCTCGCTAACAATTAACCATTATCAATTAACAATTGACCATTAACCATTAATTTATTGCGCCCACTCTTTTAAAAGGCGGAAAGCGAGTTGATTATTGGGGGTGTAGAGTGCTGAAATGATATTTCTCTTTTCCAGTTCTGTAAGGTGCAGACTTACCGCAGCTTTCTCTTCTCTCTTTTCGGGTTCATATTCAAAGGTTTTCATCTGCATTTTTACGCGAAGAGCCAGATTGGTGAAATTCAGTTGTTGATCAATCCGGTAATCTTGATAATTATCTAAATTAAAGATGAACTGTCCGATGGGATTTGTAAGGCGGTCGAGGGTAGTTTCCTGAACGGTTTCTATATCTATATCATCCTCTTTTTTATTGTCTCGAATTTGGATAATCACCACTCCTGAAGTATTCTCATTTATCCAATCTTTAAACGTTTGAATAAACCGAATGGTGGTTTCTGTGCCATAATTATCGCTTGCGCCACCATCCATAGTAACTATGGGCGGCACTGTAGGAAGTTCGGTATTGGGTAAGATAAAGGGGAAACTTGCGCTCATTCGCAAAGCTGATGTGAAGCGCATATTTTCGCCATTTTCTTTTTCAAAAAAGCGGCAAAAGTCAATGGCATCAATTTCAGAATAGGTGTTTGATTGATATTCTTTCGGTTGCCGCATCAAAAAACGCACAGGGTGGGGGCTCATATAAAACCTGCGAGAATCTGCCACTACGGTAGTATGTGCAATGATGAGTGGCACCACCGCGTTATATTCAAAACTCCTATAGTCTTTCAAGCGCTTATCTAAGCGTCCTTCCAAGTTTTTGATAAGTTGCTGTTCCATCATATAGCCTCTGTCCTTATTATAGCGCATACTATCTAAGGTGAAAAAATGAACAGGGCTGACTAAATCATTACTTAGAAGTGAAACGAACATTGGATTGAGCATATCGGCTGCCAGGTCGTACGGGTATTTTCGGTCATAAAGGTTAATTTGTGAACCTAATTTTTTCTCTAAAAATAATTCGCGCATCGCAGCTACACCAAACATTCCGCCCGATGCTCCGCTCATCAGAAATGTTTTATCAAACAATTTTCCGTCTAAAATACTGTCAGCTTGCTGCAACACTGCACCGGTGAACATTGCCGAACGTGAACCGCCACCGCTTGTATTGACGAAAATGAGTTTCGGTTTGTTTCCTCCTTTTTGTTTTTGTTTCCAATTCTTGAGAATATTATTGAAATACGCAATATCTGCACGAATGTTACTGTCACTCGCCAAAGCGCGAAACTCACGTACATTGTACGGGCGCTTTTGAGGTAAATCATAATTTAATCCATAGGCCTCACTTTTATAGCCCATAAAATTATACTGACTAATGTCGTTCAAAAAAAGGAGGAAAAGAACAATCAAAATCAGCGACCATTTCCCTGTCCAATATATCATCGCTCCAAGTATAGAAGTAAGGGCTGCCAAAAACAGCAAAACCGAACATGCTACCGGAAGTTGAAAAAGAGGGTTTTCAACTACAAAACCCAATAGGAAAATGAGCAATAGGATAGCTATTTGTGCAAAAAAAACATTGATGTGGTGTTGGCGAAAAATTACTCTTGCATCTTCGTAATCTTTTGGTTGCAATTGCCACACCGTTTGTATTTTGAGGTTTTGTAATAACAGAGATTGTACATTTATAGCTTCAAAATCAGCTGCTGTAAACGTATCGTGTCGTCTGAAAAAAAAGCGAAACCGTTTTTTAGAATCGTCTCTTTTCAGTTTATCTTTATTTGTAAAGGAATAATAGACTGCCGTAAGGAGAATAATCATGAGCGTACCTGCCGCAAAACCCAAAAGATCTAAGCCAATGTCTAAGCGAGAGGAGGCTTCATTCCGACTTTGGTACAAAATAATATTTCGAAAATAAATACCTATAAATGTTGTGGGAATAATTGCATTATTCAAAAAAAATGTACCCATCGGGCGAAAATCATTCGCCAAAAACGGAAAGTTTTGACTGTGGAGTAAATAACAATTGATATTCCATGCCACAAAAAATATTCCGAAAGCCATCCCTACCATCACAAAGCTTAAATATCCCGTTTCTCCCAGATATTCGGGGTCACACAATATGTTCTGAGCGCCATAGGTTGTTCCTACTGCACCGGTCACCACGCCAAACAGCAATAGCCATATCAGCATAAAAACAGGATACCGCCTAAGAGTAAGCAGTAGCAATTGAATAGGGAAAAAATAATAAATAGCTTTTAAGTAGCGCACAACTGTCAGGTAATCGGACAAACGTAAAATACTAAACTGATAAAAACAAACAACGAACAACATATAATTAATTTATACGGAGCCGTTTGTTTGGGCGCACAAATTGACTTATATTTGACGTTAAATATATATAATATGAAGAAAATATACCTCGTAACAATTCTTGTTGGCTTTTTCCAAACGGCAAGTTTCGCCCAGGAAGCGGCTGTAAAAAACATCGCTTCAACAACAAAGGAATTTAAGGCTTTGACAGATACCGCTAAAAAATGGGATATAGGTGGAGCCGTAGCACTCAACTTCGGACAAACTTATCTGAGTAATTGGGCCGGTGGTGGACAAAATGCTATATCTGTAGCGTTTAACGGTACAGCTCGTGCGAACTACCGCAAAGATAAATGGGCATGGGATAATAGCCTTATTTTGAGTGTAGGAGGTATTGCGCTTTTTCCGCAAGGGAAGTATAGTGATCCGAATAATGGTTACCCATTTCGTAAAAACATTGATAACCTTCAGTTGACTTCTGCGGGCGGTTATCAAATAGATAAAGGAGGAAAGTGGTTTGTTTCTGCGTTGTTGGATTTCAGAACGCAGCTATTGCGCGGTTATGATAATTATCGCCACGAGGACACGCTCAACGGATTGCCAATCCCTATTGAAGACAAAGAAAAAATCAATGCAAGAGACAAAGTTTCTGAATTTGCCGCTCCTGCATATTTGACAGCTTCAGCAGGTATTACATATAAACCGTATAGTTTTCTAACATTTTATTTGGCTCCGGTTGCAGGCAAATTCACTTTTGTAAATCCTGCTGCAGGAGTTGATGAGACTCGCTATGGTTTAGATGCAGGAAAGATTTATCGCCCTGAGTTTGGTTGGTACTTCCGTGGGAGTGTAGAAAAGGAAGTATTCAAAAATGTGATTGTGAAATCTCAAGTGGAATTATTTATGAATTATCTGGATAAATCGCATGTCGATAACTTGGCAACAGTATATAAAGATGAGGCAGACCCAACAAAAGGAACATACTATAATAATACAGGAACATATGACAATCGTAAAAACGTGGATGTCAATTGGCAAACATGGATTACGTTTAAAATTAATAAATACTTGCAGGCTTCGCTAGAGTGGCAGTTGATTTACGATTATGATATTGCGGTTCCAAAATATAAAACAGACGGAGTCGCATCGTATCAAGGTCGTGGAGTTCAGTTCCGCCAAGGCTTCAATTTAGGATTGGGCTATATGTTCTAATCCGCGTCTTTCAAAAATGGCAAATAACGCCTTGTTTTTTTTAGATTCTCTTTACTGAGCGTTTGAAAAACAAGGCGTTCTTCGTTTTCGGAATGTTGCAATACGATACCCATTGGGTCTATTATCATAGAATCTCCTGAATGATAAATGCCATTTCCGTCATTGCCTACGCGATTAATACCTGCAACATAGCTTTGGTTTTCTATGGCGCGTGCGATAAGTAGCGATTGCCATGCATAAATGCGGCTTTGAGGAAAGTTTGCTACATAAATTAATAAATCGTAAGGATTGTTTTTATCGTTTCGTGACCATATCGGAAAACGTATATCATAACATATCAGCGGGCAAATTTTCCAACCGTTATATTCAATGATGATTCGTTCTGAGCCTGCGGTGTAGTGTGTGTTTTCCTTGGCGAACGAAAATAAATGTCGTTTATCATAATGATATATTTTGCCGTCAGGATTGACCCACACAAAGCGATTGTAAAAAGTGCCGTTATCATTAAAAGACAAACTTCCACATATTGCGGATTGTTTTTGTGCTGCAATTTTGCGAAGCCATTTTATTTCTGCGCCATTTTCAGTTGCTGCGAACTGTTGCGGGTTCATGGTAAAACCGGTAGCAAACATTTCAGGCAAAATAATCACATCTACGGCACGGTTATCTGCCAAAATTAATTCTTCCAAGCGCGTCAAATTTGCTTCCGAATTTTCCCAAAGCAAATCGGCTTGTACGCCCATTATGGTTATATTTTGTTCAAGCATTCTGCGGCTTTTTGTAGTGTTTCATTTTCTTTTGCGAAACAAAAACGAATAATTTTTGTTTCAATCGGATGGGGGTAAAAAACGGAAATTGGAATTGTCGCCACGCCTTTTTCGCGGACTAACCATTTCGTGAATTCCATGTCGTTTTTGTCGGATATTTTTTGGTAAGAAGCCAGTTGAAAGTAAGTTCCCTTGCTTTGCAATAAATCAAAACGAGAACCATTAAGTGCGTTGTAAAAGAGGTTGCGCTTTTGTTCATAAAAATCGCTCAATTCTATATACCAATCGCGCTCTTTCAGCATTTCCGCATAAGCGATTTGTGCAGGCGTAGAAACCGAAAAAACAGTGTATTGATGAACTTTTCGGAATTCTGCCATTAGATTT
>JAEYZB010000214.1 GCA_023428205.1 Bacteroidota bacterium
ATGTTAGGCACTGCAGAATAATACATGATTTTATTTCATTTAGAAAAGCGCAAGAATAATTACCTTGCGCTTTTCTTTTTTATACAAGTATATGGCAGAACCGAAACTTTTTTTAATAGATGCTTACGCAATTATTTTTCGTTCATATTTTGCTTTTGCACGCAATCCGCTAATTAATTCCAAAGGTTGGGATGTTTCTGCAATTACGGGATTTACCAATACGTTGGTCGATTTGATGCAGAAGGAAAAACCTACGCATTTGGCGGTGGTGTTCGATGCTGCTGCACAAACAAATCGGGCGGCTGAACACGATTTTTACAAAGCTCATCGGCAGGAAACTCCGGAGGGTATCAAATTTGCGGTGCCTTGGATTAAAGAAATTATCAGTGCCTTTCATATCCCGATTTTGGAATATAACGGCTATGAAGCAGACGATATCATTGGCACGATTGCAAAGAAAAAAGCGCGTGAAGGTCATGTCGTTTATATGGTTACACCGGATAAGGACTTCTCGCAATTAGTGGAAGAAAACATATTCATCTATAAACCTCCTCGCAACGGTGGCAGTTGGGAATTGCTGGGCGTGAAAGAGATTTTAGAAAATTGGGAGATAGATGACCCTAAAAAAGTAATTGATATTTTAGGATTATGGGGCGATGCATCTGACAATATTCCCGGTATTCCCAGTGTGGGTGAAAAAACGGCTAAAAAATTGATTAAGGAGTATGGCTCGATGGAAAATATTATTGCCAATGCTGCAAATATTAAAGGGAAATTAGGCGAAAATATAGCCGCTTTTGCGGAACAAGGATTAATTTCCAAAAAGCTTGCAACAATAATATTAGATGTGCCGATAGATGTAACCGATGAGCAGTTACACATTGACGCGCCTAACAAAGAACGCCTTGCTGAACTTTTTCGAGATTTGGAATTCAGAACGCTTGGTAGAAGAATTTTAGGAAATGACTTTTCAATAAATTCTGTTGCGCCAACTACTGCATCAGCAGCAACTGAAACGGTTGTGCCGTCTGCCAATCAAACGACAGACTTATTTGGAAATCCGGTTGCTGAAAAACAAGGTGGTGCGAAAAAACGAGCAGATTCAACAACGGAAGAACCCGAATTTCAAACTCCCGTTGCCGGAAAAAACATTTACAATACCGAACACAATTATCAAGCAATAGAAAGTGATTACGCGAACTTTGTAGCGAAATTATTAGGGCAAAAAGAAGTGTGTTTTGACACAGAAACTTCATCGCTCGATTATTTTACATTGGAGTTAGTTGGTATGTCTTTTTCGTTTAAAAATGGCGAAGCGTATTATGTTCCTGTGCCACCCGAAAGAACAAAAGCGCAGGAAATTATCGCGTATTTCGTTCCGTTTTTTTCTTCCAAAACGGTTTTGAAAATAGGGCAAAACATAAAGTTTGATATGCATGTTTTGGCGCAGTATGGCATTGAAGTTTCATTGCCGATTTACGATACGATGCTTGCGCACTACCTTATAGAGCCTGATAAGCGACACGGAATGGATTATCTCAGTGAAACCTACTTGGGCTATTCGCCCGTTTCCATTGAGGAACTGATTGGCAAAAAGGGCAAAGGACAGCTTTCGATGCGCGATATAGAACTCGACAAAATAAAGGAATACGCGGCAGAAGATGCCGATATAACCTTGCAGTTGAAACAGACAATCGACCCGATTGTGCAAAGCCGAGAAGTGGAAAGTGTATTGCAGAAAATTGAAATTCCACTGGTGCCTGTGCTGATGGAAATGGAGCATGAGGGTGTAAAAATTGACCGCGATTTTTTGAGTGCATATTCTGCTTCGTTGCAAACGGAAATAGATGTGGTACAAACGGAAATTTTCGACCTTGCAGGAATAAAATTCAATTTGGATTCGCCCAAGCAAATGGGAGAAGTTTTATTCAAACATTTGAAAATTCCGCAAGACAAAAAAACATCCACAGGTCAGGCTTCTACCAACGAGGAAGTGTTGCAGCGATTAGCGAACGACTATCCGATTGCACACAAGATTTTGGATTACCGCGAACTCGCGAAACTGAAGTCCACTTATGTTGATGCACTTCCTGAATTGATTCATTCGGTTACGGGACGTGTACATACTACCTTCAATCAAACCATTGCCGCAACTGGTCGTTTAAGTTCGGTGAATCCGAATTTGCAAAACATCCCGATTCGGACGGAGAGAGGACGAAAAATTCGTAAAGCCTTTATTGCACGCGATGAAAATCACATTTTGATTTCTGCCGATTACTCGCAAATTGAATTGCGTTTGGTTGCTGAAATTGCGAACGAAGAAAATATGTTGAACGATTTTCGCGCAGGTTTGGATATTCATGCTGCTACTGCGGCACGTGTCTTTGGCGTGGATGTGAAGGACGTAACCAAAGAAATGCGCTCGAAAGCCAAAATGGTGAACTTCGGAATTATCTATTCTATTTCTGCGTTCGGCTTAGCGCAACGTTTGGATATTCCGCGTAAGGAAGCGGCTTCCTTGATTGAAAATTATTTCATTCAATATCCGCAAATCAAAAACTATATGAATGATACGCTCGTGTTTGCACGCGAGAACGGCTATGTGAAAACGCTCAAAGGTCGGAGACGTTATTTGAAAGATATTAATTCTAAAAATGCTGTGGTACGCGGTTATGCCGAACGCGAAGCCATCAATGCTCCTGTACAGGGTTCAGCGGCAGATTTGATAAAAATAGCGATGATTAGTATTCACAACGAATTTCGCGCGAAAAACATTCAATCAAAAATGACCTTGCAGGTACATGATGAGTTGGTGTTTGATGTGCTGAAAACAGAACTCGAAATTGTAAAACCAATCATTCACAATTGCATGGTGAATGCGTTTAAAACCTCTGTGCCGTTAGAAGCAGAAATTGGTGTGGGAGTGAATTGGTTGGAGGCGCATTAAATGATTACTTTATCTTTCGTCATAACCTTGTGGTAAAGGCATTGCAAATTCTTTCATTTCGTCTCGACTAATCTTATCGGTTATTGCATAATTTTCACGGTATAAGAATTGTATCATTATTGGATAATTAGCTTTTGAGTTTGCAGAAATTAATTTTTTATTGTTGTACTCAAAAAGATTAAACAACCAATAATTATGTTCCATATATGCTTGTAATGTCCTTGTGATTATTTCAAAATCTCCATCTCCGTCAACGTCTCGTTCAGTTAAACCGCCTCCCTTATCATCGAAAGAAATTTTTGTAAAACTGCTATCAGAATTTTGAAATAGATAAATTTTTCTCACATTCATTGAAGCTATTCCATTACCCATATATGAAACAACCATTTTAATATCGTCTAGTTTATCTCCATTTATGTCTGCAACACCAACAGATTCAGTATTAATGTTAAGGTCATTAAACCACATAGGCTCAAAAATTCTCTGAACTAGTGTTTGGTTACGATAGATCTTTATATAAGACTTATGTTCTGTATTAGTTGGAAATGTTTCGAACATTTCAATAGGTATAATTTGAATAGTTAAACTGTCGCGACTACTATAAAAATCAGGAATAGTCAAAATACAATGCGCTGTATTTTCTTTTATGTCAAAGGGGAATTTCCAATTCTTAAATTCACGATATTGAATCGCAGAATACTTTTCAAACGGATATTGTCCATTCACTGTTATCCAGAAGATAAATGAGACAAAGATTAGTAGTATTCGCATTACAATATGTTATAACGCGAAAGTACCACATTGTTTTTACACATTAAACCTAAAGTGCATCACATCTCCATCATTCACGACATATTCTTTTCCTTCTAAGCGCAAGCGACCTGCATCGCGCGCAGCGGCTTCGGTTTTGTATTTGATGTAATCTTCGTAAGCAATTACTTCGGCACGAATGAAACCGCGCTCAAAATCAGTATGTATTACACCCGCAGCTTGCGGAGCTTTCATGCCTTTGGTGATTGTCCACGCGCGAACTTCTTTTACGCCCGCGGTGAAATAGGTGTATAAGTCCAAAAGTTTGTAAGCCGCGTGAGCGAGTTTATTTAAGCCTGATTCGGTCAAGCCTAAATCAGCCAAAAACGCTTCACGGTCTTCCGCGCTTTCGAGTTGTGCAATGTCCGATTCTATAGCGGCAGAAATGATAATCACTTGTGCATTTTCATTGGCTACAGCGGCTTTCAATGTTTCTACGTGTTTGTTGCCACTTACCACCGATTTTTCGTCCACGTTGCAAACGTAAATCACGGGCTTTGCCGTGAGCAATTGAATGTCCTCAATAAAACGAACATCATCTTCACCAACAGGTGCAGTACGAGCTGATTTACCCTCTTCCAGATGTTTTTTGTAAACATCTAAAACCTCAATTGTTTTCAGCACTTCTTTGTCGCCTGTTTTTACGAGTTTCTGAAATTTCTGAATCTTCTTTTCTACTGATTCCAAATCTTTCAACTGCAATTCCGTATCGATGATTTCTTTATCGCGCACAGGGTTCACTGAGCCGTCTACGTGAATGACATTGTCATCTTCAAAGCAGCGCACCACGTGTACGATCGCGTCCACCGCGCGGATATTTCCCAAGAATTGATTTCCCAAGCCTTCGCCTTTGCTCGCGCCTTTCACGAGTCCTGCTATATCCACAAACTCAATGGTAGTTGGCAAAATGCGTTCAGGATTCACTAATTCAGCAAGTCTATCCAAGCGCTCGTCAGGCACAGTAACGATACCCACATTCGGGTCAATGGTACAGAACGGAAAGTTCGCAGCCTGCGCTTTTCCCGAACTGATAGCATTAAATAAAGTGGATTTTCCTACGTTCGGCAAACCGACTATTCCGCATTGAAGACTCATAACTCAAAATTTTAGAGCTGCGAAAGTAAGAGAAAATTAGACAATTTGGCGATTAGGCAACGAAATGGTGCGAAAAAACGAGCACGTTCATTAGCTGAAAGCTATAAAGTCGTAAGTTGAAATAGGTGAAAAAAACGAGGTCGATGAAAACTCGTTTTGTCTTTACTTCACTTTCAGTACACGGATTTCAATACGTCTGTTAGCTTGCAATTCTTCCGGAGTACATTTTTTGCATTCGCAATTAACGGCAGGTTTAGTTTCTCCATAACCTACCGCTAAAACACGACTCAAATCTACATTCTTCGCATCTAACCAATTCAAACATGCTTGTAAGCGTTGTGTTGAAAGATATTCATTATAAATAGCATCTCCTACGCAATCAGTGTGTCCGGTCATTTCTATTTCTAATAGAGGGAAATCCTGCATATACTTCACGATTTTGTGTAACCAAATTTCTTCTTCCGGTTTGACTACCCATTTATTTACATCGAAGTGAATATCTTCTTTGATAACAATGCCTGTTTCCAGATAGTTTATTTCTACGACTTCTGCCAAATCGGAAGTGATGCCTTGTGTAGAAATTGTTTTGCATGGACGGCTGTATTTTCCGCGCAGATTACCTTCGTCTTTGGTTGCACACAACTCGTAATTTTGGTTCGGTTGTAGAAGGAATTTTGGAACGGATGTTTCTGTAACCGTTCCCGATTGTTGCGCACCTGTGGCTTTGTTGGTGATGGTTACTACCGCACCTTCTGCTAAGACTTTGGTTGACAATAGAACTGCTACAGATAAAGAGATTTCTTTTTTAGGAGCTATTGCTTCTACTTTTGGAGCGTCAGCTTTTACTTCTGCTTTTGGCGCAGTCGTTTCTACTTTCGGATCGTCAGCTTTTACTTCTGCTTTTGGAGCAGTTGCTTCTACTTTTGGAGCGTCAGTTTTTACTTCTGCTTTGGGCGCGGTTGCTTCTACTTTCGGAGCGTCAGCTTTTACTTGCGCTGTAACTTTGCGAGTTGCTGTACTATCCAACGTAATTGTTTTCAGCTTATCTACCGAAACTTTTTTCAAGTCTTTATTAAGTTCTAAAGAGATAGACGGAGCATGCTGCACCACAGCATTTTTGCTTTTTGCCGATGTTGGTTTTGCGAAGCTGTATATATCATCACTTCCTAAACCGCCTTCACGGTCGGAAACAAAATATCCTGACTGATTATCATTATCCATAATGAAACCGAAATCATCAAAATTACTATTGAGCGGTGTACCTAAATTCTGTACATTTCCCCATGCGTTGTTGCTATACGAAGCGGAATAGAGATCCAAACGTCCCAAGCCGATGCGGCTGTCGCTTGAAAAATACAATGTGTTGTCGGATGAAACAAAAGGGAATAGTTCGCGCCCCGCGGTATTGATATTTTTGCCTAAGTTGATGGGAGTTGCCCATGTTGCACCATCTCGGAAAGAAACGTAAATGTCCGTTTCGCCATAGCCGCCCGGCATATCTGAAACAAAGTATAATCGTTTTCCGTCATTAGATATTGCGGGATGTGCTACGGAATAATCGCTACTGCAAAATGGCAATGGCAATACGTCCACCCATTTGTTTTTAACGGTATCATAAACGGCATGGTAAACTTTCAAATTCACCGCTTTGTTTTTTCCGCGTTTCAATTCTCCGCTTGTTCGATTGCTTGCCGTAAAATAAACTTCTTTTCCATCGGCAGTAAATACCGAAGGTCCTTCGTGCAAGGTGTTTTTCAGTTGTTTCGATTTCCATTTTTTTATGCTCAATGGATTGCCGCTGGAATCGCTGTTGCTGAAAAATAAATCGTAGTACGAACCGTTTGCGATAACGTGGTGTTTGGCGCGGTCAGAGCTGAACACTAATCCACCATTGTAGTAAAAAGGAGCAATGTCAGACTTTGTAGAGTTAAAAGGGAAATTGGTAATGGCAAATTCTTTTTTGTTTTCTTGTAATCCTGCTCGTTTTTCTGCCCCATTTGAAAACTCCGCAGCACGCGGATCATTAGGACTTGCTTTGACAAAGGCATCATATTCTTTTTCGGCTTCTTCGTTCTTTCCATTGGCGCGCAATTCTTGTGCATAATAGAAGTGGTTTATTGCCGGAGCATCAGGTAGCTTCACCACATTTGCATAAGCCGCTTCTGCATTTGCGTGATCTTCTGCTAAAACGTAAGCGCGAGCCAGTTTTTCGTTCGCTTCTAAGTGGTTTGGATATTTAGTTACCACTTCGCTGTACGCCTCAGCTGCTTCTTTATAGTTGAATGATTTGAG
>JAEYZB010000288.1 GCA_023428205.1 Bacteroidota bacterium
ACATTTACTCTGCGAAACTTGAGGCTGAGGGGGCACTTTCAGCCGAAGTAGCGAAAAAGTTAGAAAAAGAATTTTGGGCAGATTTACAAGCGCGCTTGGATTTGGTTCGCCAAACACCACTACCTTACGTACCACACAAAGCAGAAGAAGCCTGGAAAAAAATTCGTAAAGCTACAGAGGCTGATTTTGAGGCTTCGCCTAAAACAGCAATCACCGAAACGCAAGCGAAAAAATTGGTCGAAGCTATTTTCTCGCTTCCAACAGATTTCAATCCCTTGAAAAAAATCGCGAAGCAATTGGCGGACGCGAAAACACGCGTGGAAGAAAAAGGACAAATTGATTGGGCTGCGGGGGAATTATTGGCCTACGCTTCGTTGTTAGCAGAAGGAAAAAGTATTCGTTTGAGTGGAGAGGATGTGAAGCGCGGGACGTTTACACACCGCCACGCAGTTTTGACGGACGAGAAAAACGATACAGAATATAATCGTTTGAGCCGAATTAGCGAAAAACAAGGAAAAATATTCATTTACAACTCCCACTTGTCTGAGTACGGTGTTCTTGGTTTTGAATACGGCTACGCTCTCGGAGACCCTAACAATTTGGTGATTTGGGAAGCGCAGTTTGGCGACTTCGCCAATGGTGCACAAATCATCATCGACCAAATGCTTGCGGCAGGCGAAAGTAAATGGCAAACACCAAACGGCTTAGTAATGATGTTGCCACACGGTTACGAAGGGCAAGGACCTGAACACTCATCGGCTCGCTTGGAACGCTACTTGCAATCATGCGCAGAATTGAATATGGTGGTTGTGAATGTTACCGACCCGGCAAACTATTTCCACTTGCTCAGAAGACAACTTACTTGGGAATTCCGTAAGCCATTGGTGATTATGACACCGAAACAAGGTTTACGCCACCCTGATGCGGTTTCTGACGTGAAAGCCTTGACCAAAGGCGGATTTCAAGAAATTTTGGATGACACAACCATTACAGACGCGAAAAAAGTTCGCAAAGTATTGCTTGTTTCCGGTCGTTTGTGGTTTGATTTGCTGAAAAAACAGCGCGATGAAAAAATAACCGATGTGGCGATTGTCCGTTTAGAACAATTATACCCACTTCCTGAAAAACAATTGCAAGCATTGCGCAAAAAATACGCGAAAGCGGAATTTGTGTGGGTACAAGATGAACCGAAAAACATGGGAGCTTGGACTTATTTATTAAGCAATTTGCACGAAACATTCCCATTGAAAGTAGTGAGCCGAAAACTGTCGGCTTCGCCTGCAACAGGTTTCAAAAAACAACACGTAAAAGAAAACGCTTACATTTTAGAAGCCGCTTTTGCGTAAACAATTTCAATCGTAAGTAAACAAAAAAAGATATGACAAATTTAGTAATACCAAATGTAGCGGAAAGTATCACCGAAGTAACACTTTCGCGCTTCTTAGTGAAAGACGGAGATTATGTAGAGTTGGACCAACCAATCTGCGAAGTGGAAACGGACAAAGCTTCGCAAGAATTACCGGCTCCGGTGGCGGGCGTTATCAAATTAGTAGCGAAAGAAGGCGATGATTTGAAAGTAGGTGCATTGGTAGCAAGCATTGATGAAACCGCGGCTGCTCCTGCTAAAAAAGCAGATGCTCCTAAAGAAGAAAAGAAAGCAGAAGCTCCAAAAGTGGAAGCACATAAAGCAGAAACTAAGAAAGTGGAAGAAGTAAAATCAACTTCTTACGCGGCAAACAGTGCTCCTCCTGCGGCTCAAAAAATATTGAATGAAGGTGGTGTGAAAAACACAAGTGTTACCGGCACAGGTGTTGCCGGGCGCATTACAAAAGAAGATGCGATAAACGCAGTTCGCAACAAAGCAAACTTGCCGACTAAAGAAGCTTTCAGCCGTGGCGAAAGGGTCGAAAAAATGAGCCGTTTGCGCAAAACGATTGCAGACCGTTTGGTTTATTCTAAAAACTCAACAGCGATGTTGACGACTTTCAATGAAGTGGACTTGACGGCTATTAACGCTATTCGCGCGAAATACGGAGAGGCGTTTAAAAAGAAAAACGAAGTGAACTTAGGGATGATGTCTTTCTTCACGAAAGCAGTTTGTTTGGCACTCGAAAAATTCCCTGCCGTGAACGCCTACATCGAAGACGGAAACATTGTTTATCACGATTACTGCGATATTTCGATTGCCGTTTCTACTCCGAAAGGTTTGGTGGTTCCGGTGGTGCGCAACGCAGAATCGTTGTCTTTAGCAGAAATCGAAAAGGCGATTAAAGCATTAGCAATTAAAGGTCGTGACGGCTTGCTGACAATGGACGATATGACAGGCGGAACATTCACGATTTCAAATGGTGGCGTGTTTGGTTCATTGATGAGTACACCAATTATCAATCCTCCACAATCGGCTATTTTGGGAATGCACAAAGTGCAAGACCGCCCGATGGTCATTGACGGCAAAGTAGAAATCCGCCCGATGATGTATTTGGCAGTTTCTTACGACCACCGAATTATTGACGGAAAAGAGTCTGTAGGCTTCTTGGTAGCAATCAAAGACTTCTTGGAAAATCCGCACAAACTATTGTTGGGTGCGGACCCTGTAGATTTGTTGTTGGATTTGTAAGAGCAAAACGATAAAAGAAGAGCCTCGCAAATGCGGGGCTTTTTTATTTCCGAAAAACAGGCAAAAAAGAATGTTTTTTCACTATCCTCTTTCAAACTTTTCTTAGCATTGCGACCGATTTAATCAATAGAAAAATGGACAAAAAACGTATACACGAAAAATACGCTAATCTTCTCGTCACTTATTGCCTCGCAGTAAAACCGAATGATAAAGTTTATATCAATTCATCGTACTTGGCTGAGCCGCTTTTGCGCGAAGTAGTGAAAGAAATATACAAAGCAGGCGGACACCCGCAACTCAATATTGAACTCAATGGCGTAAGTGATTTATTGTTGGAATACGGCAATGACGAACAACTGACCTACATCAATCCCGTGAAAAAATTTATCTGGGAAAACTTCGATTGTTATTTGAACATTCGTGCGCCTTTCAGCAAAGGCGATGACGAAAATGAGCCAAGCGACCCCGTGAAATTCAAAAAGTATTCGGAGGCACAAGCAGCTTTGAATAAACTCTATTTTGAGCGCACAGGAAATGGCTCTATGCGCAGATGTTTGTGTCAGTATCCGACACAAGCAGGCGCAGATGATGCGGAAATGACCTTAGAAGAATACGAGCAATTCGTGTATCAGTCTTGTTATTTATTCGATGAAAATCCCGTAGAGAAATGGCTGGAAGTGCGCAAAGCGCAACAAACCTATGTTGATTATTTAAACAAGTCAGACAACATTCACTACAAAGGCGAAAATATCGACATTACGTTTTCGGTGAAAGACCGCATTTGGATAAACTCTGACGGACGAGCGAATATGCCGAGTGGTGAAGTGTTTTCCGCTCCGATTGAAGATAGCGTAAACGGCACAGTATATTTTTCGTATCGCGGATTGTATATGGGAAAAGATGTGGAAGGCGTTCGTTTGGAAGTAAAAGACGGTTTAATCGTGAAATGGGACGCGGAAAAAGGGAAAGACGTTTTGGATAAAGTATTTTCCGTAGAAGGCGCACGCAGATTTGGTGAAGTGGCAGTCGGCACAAACTATAACATTCAGCGCACTTCGCGCAACATTTTGTTTGACGAAAAAATTGGTGGTTCTATCCACATGGCCGTTGGGCAGTCGTACAAACAATGTGGCGGCAAAAACGAAAGCACCATTCACTGGGATATGATTACCGATATGAAAAACGGTGGAGAAATTTGGGCGGACGGAGTGCTGATTTATAAAGACGGAAAGTTCTTGATTTGATTTTCAAATGGTCTAAAAAAACGAGCACGTTTTACGGTTCTAGTAGTTGCAGCTTCTCTTCCATTTTATCAATGAACGTATGGTAATCCGAAGATACATTCCCTTTCATTTTATCCATCAGCCAAAACTTTCTAACTCCGTTAAAATTGTATTCTACATAGTAGCCGCCCCAGTCTCCCGCATCGGGACTTCCGATTACCGTATCCGTTTCATTTAAAAGTCCGGTAGGGAAAAAATCAATTAAATCTTTAGTCTCATTATACTGTTGTTCTGAAAGCTGATGTGTAAACTCTCCATCATACAATTCCGATGAGTACGGGTAATGGGCATTTACGTCTTCATATAAAGCAGTATCTCCCAACTTATAGAGGTCTACACATCGGTCACCCAAACACTCTCCATAAAAATCACCAAACACCAAATAGTCATTCGGATTAAACGAAGTTATTTTCTTCTCTTTTTTACAGGAAGCAATTGAGATAATCACTAAAACAAAAAGCAGCTTTTTCATAGCGTTCAGTTTTGTTCGGAAAGATACAGAATTTTCAAATGGGTCAAAAAAACGAGGAGGTTTACGCAAAGCGCGGAAACTCATCAGGTGAAACTTCATGTAACATATTGTAAATCGCTTCTACAATTTCTTCGGCATTTGGTTTGCTGAAATAATCGCCATCTGTGCCATAAGCCGCGCGGTGCGGTTTGGCGGAAATCGTCACCGGATCACTATCGAGAAAGCGGAAAATGATTTGCTTTTCCAACACCTGCTGATACATATATGCAGACGCTCCACCCGGTACATCTTCATCTAAGAACACCACACGATTCGTCTTGCGAACGCTCTCTCCTATCCTGCCGTGAATATCGAACGGCAACAAGGTTTGCACGTCTATCAATTCCACCGAAATTCCAAGTGTTTGTAATGTTTTTACCGCATCTTCCGCAATACGCAAAGTCGAGCCGTAACTCACAAGCGTAACGTCCGTTCCCTCGTGTAAAACTTCCGGAATACCTAACGGCACAGTGAACTGTTCAAAGTTATCGGGCAAAATCTCTTTCAAACGATAGCCGTTCAAACATTCAATCACGAGTGCAGGTTCATCGGCTTGCAAAAGCGTATTGTACATTCCCGCAGCCTGCACCATATTTCGAGGAACACAAACGTACATTCCACGCAGCGAATTGATAATCATTCCGAGTGGCGAACCTGTATGCCAAATTCCCTCCAAACGATGACCGCGCGTGCGCACAATCATCGGTGCTTTTTGTAAACCTTTGGTGCGATATTGCAAAGTCGCCACATCATCGCTGAGTGGCTGCAAACCGTACAATAAATAATCTAAATACTGAATTTCCGCAATCGGGCGAATGCCGCGCAACGCCAAGCCGTACGCCTGCCCCATAATGGTCGCTTCGCGAATTCCGGTATCGAAAACGCGTTCCACCCCAAACTTTTCCTGCAAACCGGCAAAACCTTGATTCACGTCTCCGATGCGCCCCAAATCTTCGCCAAATGCCTCCACATCTTTTCTGCGT
>JAEYZB010000257.1 GCA_023428205.1 Bacteroidota bacterium
TAAAAAATGCTCCTCAAAAAGGGACATCAAAGCCTATTTCGGCTAGCGGAAAACAACCGAAAATAAAGGAGAAAAAGGTAATTCGTGAAGAACTGCCTGCTAAAGCACTTATATCTTTACCGAAATCGGCTGTGAAAAAAGAAGAAGCTAAACCGACTTTGATTCCACAACAACTTCGCTACAGCGATGAAGAATTGAAAGAATTTAAAGTAATCATTGATAAAAAAATCGAAAGCGCGCGCGATGAGTTGAATTATCTGAAAGAATCGCTAGAAAACCACACAGACAGCCAAGAGGGCAATAAAGCGTGGAATATGGAAGAAGGTTCGGATACGACTGAAATGGAATATTTAATGAATCAAATATCGCGTCAAAACAAATTTATCCGCGACTTGGAAATGGCATTGGTACGTATAGAAAATAAAACGTACGGAGTATGCCGTGCCACGGGTAAATTGATTGATAAAAACCGTTTGCGCATTGTACCGCACGCGACATTGAGTATCGAAGCGAAGAATTCGCGCAAGGGTGATGATATTGCCCCTGCAAATACCAATACTTCGGCTCATATGGGTTCTGAAGGCGAAGGATTCGGTGTAGATGAGAATTAATAAAAATGTTGAATTTAGCCGATATCTTTTCGATTACATTTACCTTATTTGCGGTAATTGATGTAATCGGTGGTTTACCGGTAATCATTGGTCTTAAAAATCGTGACATAGAATTTAAACCTGCAACAGCTACGCTGTTTGCAGGTTTTTTAATGGTACTTTTTTTGCTTGTCGGAGAAAAGTTACTTTCACTGATGGGAGTAGATGTTCCTTCATTTGCAGTAGCCGGTTCAATTGTCATTTTCGTTTTAGGTTTAGAACTCGTATTGGGCATTAATCTCTTCAAAACGGAAGAAGATATAGGAAACTCCGGCAGTATTGTTCCATTAGGATTTCCGTTACTTGCAGGTTCGGGGACACTCACTACTATTATTTCGTTGCGTTCAGTGTATTCCTTTCCGAATATTTTAATCGGGATTCTACTCAACCTATTAGTAATCTACATAGTCCTGCGCTCCGTAGATTGGCTTGAAGCTAAAATAGGGAAAACCGCTTTGGCTGCTATGAAAAAGATTTTCGGGGTAGTACTCATCGCTATTTCAGTACGCATTTTCATGACCGCTATTAATAACATTTTACACACCCTTTAACTCTATGAAAAAGATTCAAATTCTTTTTGTGATAACCGCATTGACAGCGGCACTGGCTGTTTTTTTGGGAGCATTTGGCGCACACGGATTGAAACCGCTTTTGAGCGAATACCAATTAATGATTTATGAAAAAGCAGTATTCTATCAGTTTGTTCATGTGTTAGCTTCATTTGTCGCATTGTTGGCTTCCCTGTTTTTTCGCAACGAAAAATTTCAAACAACCTCTATCCTATTTCTTACAGGCGTATTACTGTTTTCAGGCTCGCTGTACGGTTTAGCAATTTATGATTTGTTCCCACTTCCTAAATTCATTTTAGGCCCGATTACCCCACTTGGCGGCATGCTATTCACGATTGGGTGGATATGGTTGGCATACTGTTTTTCTCAAGTTTCTTTTTCCGATAAATAAGGTCATATTCGCCCCTTCTATTTATGTCGCTGTCTCCAGAACTTATTACTAAAATTTTCAAGTTTGCCATTGTCGGCTTTGTTTCGTTTTTTATAGATATGGGAGTAACGTACTGGGTAAAAGAAAAAACCAGATACGGACAATATGTAGCCAATACATGCGGTTTTATCGTGGCTGTATCATTCAATTTTACGATGAATCGCTCATGGACCTTTAACAGTCATGATCAAAATATTCAAGGACAGTTTATGTGGTATATCGCTTCTATGCTTTTCGGATTGCTGATATCCAACATACTGATTTATTTCTTTAATGAGAAATGGAAAATCAATTTTTACATCGCCAAATTACTGGCTACAGCGGTAGTAATGGTTTGGAATTTTGTGGTAAACAATTTGTGGATTTTCACCCGTTAATCAAGCCTTTTCACCTATTAAATCAGTGACCGGACACACCAAACCGCCTTAGAATTCGTTATACTTGCGCCTTATTTTGAGAAAGCTACTATCCATATCGCTCGTTTTGATTGCGATGCAATCTTATTCGCAGTTCCACGAAATTGGCGTATGGGGCGGTGTTGCCAACTACTTTGGCGATCTGAATCCTAAGTTTAATTGGACCATGGTGCGTCCCGCGGGCGGGTTGTTTTATCGATACAATATGAGCACTCGCTTCGCAGCCAAACTAAGTATAAGCTACGGGGAAGTAGAATTTAAAGATTCTGCTACAAAAATCGCTCGCAACCGTCAGCGAAATCTGTCGTTTAAATCATCTGTTGCCGATGTAGGCGGAATGTTAGAGTTCAACTTTTTCAAATTTGATAAGGGCAAAAAAAAGTTCTTCCACTCCCCTTATTTGGGCTTAGGGGTAAGTATTTTCTTTTTCAATCCGAAAGCAGAATATAACGGGAAATGGTACTATTTACAACCACTCGGCACAGAAGGACAAAATGATGCCAGCTATTCGGGCATAAAAAAATACAAGCTCTATTCTTTCAGTATTCCCATTGAGTTTGGGTATAAATTTAGCGTATATAGAAACTGGAATATCGGTATTTTCGGAAGTTGGCATTATGCGTTTACCGATTATTTAGATGATGTAAGCAGTAATTATCCGCAAACAGTTTCACTACCGGGAGGCTCACGAGGAATTGCGGCTGCTCTTTCCGACCGAAGCGGAGAGGTGGGTGAAAAAATCGGCAAGGTTGGCTATCAACGTGGCGAATCTACCGCCCCAGATCAATTTATGTTTGTAGGAATTACCGTCTCTTATACTATTATGTCGTTGCGCTGCCCCACTCCTGCCGAGCCCAATACCTACAAATGGTAAACCTGCTCGTTTTTTTCATCCACTTGAAAATTACACCGCTACTTCGCCCGCAATTGCAGGATGCGGGTCGTAATTCAACAGTTTAAAATCTTCATATTTAAACTCAAAAATGTCTTTTACGTTTGGGTTGATTTGCATTTGCGGTAACGGACGAAAATCTCGAGAAAGTTGCAAAAGAACTTGTTCTTTATGATTGCTATACAAATGCACATCTCCGAATGTATGGACAAATTCGCCATATTCCAATCCGCAAACTTGCGCAATCATCATCGTGAACAACGCGTAAGATGCAATATTGAACGGAACACCTAAAAATACATCTGCACTACGTTGATACAACTGGCAGGACAAACGTTGAACACCATTTTTGTCGGGAGCCACATAAAATTGAAACATGGTATGGCAGGGCGGTAATGCCATTTCTCCAATATAAGGGACGTTCCACGCACTCACAATCAGCCTGCGCGAATCAGGATTTTGTTTGATGTCGCGAATCAGATTTTTTATTTGGTCAACCACTTCACCGATTCCTGCACCCCACGAACGCCACTGCACGCCATAAACAGGGCCTAATTCGCCCCATTGCTTTGCAAAGGCTTCGTCATCGGCAATTTTTTTCGCAAACTCTTTGATGGTTTCGCCCTGATAACGCTCACTTTTTTTATATGCAGCAAATGGCCAATCATCCCAAATACTCACTCCATTTTGACATAAATAGCGGATATTGGAGCTACCCGTAAGAAACCACAGCAGCTCGTGAATTACCGCTTTAGTAAATACCTTTTTAGTCGTTAGAAGAGGGAAGCCTTTACTTAAATCAAAACGCATTTGATATCCAAAACAACTCCACGTCCCTGTCCCAGTACGGTCATTTTTCCATACTCCTTCTTTCAAGATATGGTTCAATAAATCGTGGTATTGCTGCATAAGGCTTATTTGTGGTTGCAAATTTAGTGTTTTTCCGACTTCTCTTTTCTGATTTTATCCACCAAGCTTTTCTAACAGAGAATTAAAAAAGGAATCTATTTCTATCCTATTCAATCCGGCTCGTTTTTTTCACCCATTTTAGGCCCACAATTCCCTCTCTTTTTCATTATCGTTAATTTATTTCATCATCAAATTATTTCTCTACATTTGCGTCCTCAATACAAAAAAATGCAATCGTCCTGTCAGGGCAATTATTTTCATCATTCGTTTTCCGTTCTAATCGTTTCAACTATTTTACTATGTCTGAAAAAGTAAATGTTCACAGGCTTTCCGCTGCCGGAATGTTAATTACCCTTGGCATTATTTTTGGCGACATCGGAACCTCTCCTATTTATGTTTTGAGTGCCATTATCAAAGGACAAACGCTACGCCCCGAGCTGATTTTGGGCGGAGTTTCCTGTGTATTTTGGACACTACTACTCATCACCACGTTCAAATACGTTTATCTGGCGCTGAACGCGGATAACAAAGGCGAAGGCGGTATTTTCGCGTTGTACGCACTTGTTCGCAGATATAAAGTAGAATGGACCATTTATCCTGCTATTATCGGTTGCGCAACACTCATGGCCGATGGTATTATTACTCCTCCTATCTCTATCTCATCAGCCGTTGAAGGATTGCATTTAGTATTCCCTGAATTGAGATCAGTCGTACCGATTGTGATTCTAATTTTGCTTGGCTTATTTACGTTTCAGCAATTCGGCACACGTATTGTTGGTAGTTTTTTTGGCCCGATTATGCTTATTTGGTTTACGATGATAGGGGTATTAGGAGGCATTCAAATCGCAAAATATCCGATGGTACTACAAGCAGTAAACCCATATTGGGCAATGAATCTTCTCGTCCAAGAGCCGGGCGGATTTTGGCTGTTAGGCGCTGTATTTTTGTGTACCACAGGAGGCGAAGCACTTTACTCTGATTTAGGACATTGCGGAAAACAAAATATCCGTGTAGGTTGGGCATTTGTCATAGTAAGTTTATTGCTGAATTATTTCGGTCAATCGGCTTATCTATTGTCATGTGTTGAAAAAGGAGTCACTCCTATAACTCCTTTCTACGACATTATGCCTAAATGGTTTCTGCCATACGGGATTGCAGTAGCCACCATGGCAACCGTCATTGCTTCTCAAGCCGTGATTACAGGAAGTTTTTCTATGATAAATGAAGCGATAAGAATGAAACTTTGGCCCGCGCTGAAAATATCTTACCCCACTTCACATCGTGGGCAAATGTATATTCCGGCTATCAACTGGCTGCTGTTTTTCGGCTGTGTAACGGTAGTGCTTATCTTCCGCGAAGCAAGCGCTATGGAAGCGGCCTACGGATTGGCAATTATTTTGGATATGCTGATGACCACAACTTTGTTAGTTTATTGGTTTTTACTCAAACGGAAACCAACCGTTGCCGTAATTAGTTTTGCCGTATTTTTCTATATTATTGAATTAGCCTTCTTATTTTCAAATATTGAAAAACTGCCACACGGTGGTTGGTTTGCATTATTGATTTCGGCAATGTTGTTCCTTGGAATGTTTATCTTTTACCGTGCTCGTCAGTTACGAGCAAGACATTTGGAATTTGTGGCAATCAAAGATTATATAGAGCCACTGAAAGATTTAATGAAAGACGACTCCATTGCCAAAGAAGCAAACAATTTGGTGTATATGAGTATGGCAAACGACAAGAGCCATATCGATTCCAACATTATTTATTCTATTTTCCGTAAACGTCCGAAACGTGCCGATATTTATTGGTTCGTGAATGTGGTGATTACCGATGAGCCTTATGGAGTAGCGTTTTGTGTGGACACCATTATTCCGGGACGTTG
>JAEYZB010000260.1 GCA_023428205.1 Bacteroidota bacterium
TAAAATATTGGCAGATAAAGAAACAGACGAAATTTTGGGCGTTCACATTATTGGTGCACGTGCTGCCGATTTGATTATCGAAGGCGTTGTGGCGATGGAATATCGCGCAAGTGCGGAAGATATTTCGCGTATGAGCCACCCGCATCCGACTTATACCGAAGCGTTCAAAGAAGCGTGTTTGATTGCGACTGATAATAGAGCGTTGAATATGTAGTAAATAGTTATTGGTTATTAGCTTTTGGTGGAATTTCCCAATAGCAAATAACCAACAACCAACAACTCGTTTATGATAATAAGAAGTAAAGCTCCATTACGATTAGGTCTCGCAGGAGGCGGAACAGATGTAAGTCCGTATTCCGACACTTTCGGTGGAGCGATTTTGAATGCGTGTATCGGAATGTATGCGTATGCTACCATCAAACCCACTCAAAAAAACGAAGTCGTTTTTCATGCGATAGATAAAAAAGAACGGTTTGTTTATGAAGCAAAAAGCGAATTGCCAATGGACGGCAATCTCGATTTGCTCAAAGGAATTTACAACCGTATTGTAAAAGATTTTAATGGCGGGAAACCGCTTTCATTTGAACTCACCACTTTTGTGGATGCGCCTCCGGGTTCAGGTTTGGGTTCTTCTTCCACGTTGGTGGTGGCGGTGATTGGAGCATTTGTCGAGTGGTTAAAATTGCCGTTGGGCGAATATGACATTGCACATTTGGCGTACAGCATTGAGCGCGAAGATTTGAAAATGGCAGGCGGCAAGCAAGACCAGTATGCAGCCACTTTTGGCGGTGTAAACTTTATGGAGTTCTCTGCAAATGATAAAGTGATTGTCAATCCGCTTCGTATCAAGCAACGCCATTTAAACGAGTTGGAAAATAATCTGATTCTGTTTTTTACCGAAACCTCGCGGTTGTCGAGTGACATTATCGAAAAGCAACGCGCCAACGTGCAGAACAACAATCAGCAATCTATAGATGCGATGCACAGTTTGAAAGAACAGGCACAAATGATGAAAGAAGCTTTGTTGAAAGGCGAAATCAATCGTATTGGCGAGATTTTGCATTATGGTTGGTTACATAAAAAAAATATGGCGGAAGGCATTAGCAATGCGCATATTGATAAATTCTACGACACCGCAATCAGCGCAGGGGCAACAGGCGGAAAAATCAGCGGTGCTGGTGGCGGAGGTTTTATGATTTTCTATGCACCGGAAAACAATAAGTACGCAGTCATTGAAGCGCTGGAAAAATTAGGCGGGAAAGTAATGCGCTATACCTTCACTACGGTGGGTTTGACCAGTTGGACGACCAATGACTGAGCGTAATTAAAAATTCAAAAAGAAAAATTAAAAATGTGGAGTGAAGTGGTGTAAAAAAACGAGCAGGATTGTATGTTATATTCTCTCCATAAGTTTTTGCGCAACCCGATAACACGCATACGCAAAAAACGGTGCTGCAAAAATATCGGTACTGTAATGCACTCGTTGAATAATGAGCAACACGCCTATCAACAAGGTAATGACAAATAAAATCTGCCGGTGGTGTTTATTCTCCAACACAAAAAGGAAGAAGAACAGAGAGGCAATGTGCCCTGAAAAAAACAAATCTTTCGTTACGGCATGCTCTTTGAACATCAAAAACCGAGCAATAGGGTCATTCAGAAAAATCATCCCTGCGGGGGGCTCCAGCGGCACAAAATATATCGAAATAGTACGCATAATGGTCAGCAGAGCATAGCCATACAAAGCCGCAACAAACTTTTTGGGATATTGAAGAACTATTAAAATGGTGGTCAGCATAGCGCCATACACCAGTAAAAAAATGAGCAGCGAAAAGTCCCGCGGGGTGAAGAAATTCAACACTTGGTCGTGCAATAAAA
Organism: Bacteroidota bacterium; assembly: GCA_023428205.1. Lineage (GTDB taxonomy): Bacteria > Bacteroidota > Bacteroidia > Chitinophagales > LD1 > CALAYL01. The sequence continues at coordinate 1,879 of JAEYZB010000260.1, forward strand.
CCCCTTGCCGATACTGAAATTCATTCAGAAAATAAAATTGAACTTCAAAACTTACGATGAACGCAGTAAAACTGAACATCAAATGCTTTTTTACGGCATTTTCGCGCAAAGCATTTTGCCACGCCCAGTTTGTTTTTTGGATATAGCGTTGATTCATATTTTGCTAAAATATAAATTTTAGTTTTGTGCGAATTTTGAAATATGACAAACGTAAATGATTTAGGCGAATTTGGATTGATTGAGCGACTGACGAAGCGTTTTCAACCAAGGCAAAACAGTACTATAAAATCTATTGGTGATGATGCGGCAGTACTTGACGCACAAGGGAAAAAAGTGGTGGTAAGTACGGATTTATTGGTGGAAGGGATTCATTTTGATGTGATGTACACACCGCTTAAACATTTGGGCTACAAAGCTGTGGTGGTGAACCTTTCTGATATTTATGCGATGAATGCCGAGCCGAAACAAATTACCGTTTCATTGGCGATTTCCAGCAAATTTACGGTAGAAGCATTGGACGAAATTTACGAAGGAATTTATCACGCCTGTCAACGTTACGGAGTAGATTTGGTGGGTGGCGATACCACGTCTTCGCAAAAAGGCTTAATCATTTCCGTTACTGCAATCGGCTATGTTTCCGAAGATAAAGTGGTGTACAGAAATGGCGCGAAAGCAGGCGATTTTGGTTGCGTTTCGGGTGATTTAGGTGCGGCATATCTGGGTTTGCAACTGTTGGAACGCGAAAAGCGCATTTATCTGGAAAACCCCGAAGTGCAAGACGATATGGAAAATGAAACGTATTTGGTTGGTCGTCAACTGAAACCCGAAGCGCGAAAAGACATCATTGCGCAACTTGAAGAATTTGACATTCTGCCGACTTCTATGATTGATGGTTCGGACGGAGTTTCGTCTGATATGTTACACATCTGCAAACAATCCGCTGTGGGTTGTGAAATTTACGAAGCCACTTTGCCGATTGCGGAAGATACCTACAATCGCGCCCTGACATTTAATTTAGAGCCTACGATTTGCGCGCTGAATGGTGGTGAGGATTATGAATTGCTTTTCACGATTGATGAAGCTGATGAAACAAAACTCGCGAACATTACAGATGTAACCGTAATTGGGAAAGTTTTGGAGCAAAGCGAAGGGACAAAATTGCTTACGAAAGGTGGAAATAAAATTGCGCTTACCGCGCAGGGTTGGAAACATTTCGGCAATTAGACAATTTGACGATGAGCCGATTTGACAATAAAAGAACTGAACGTCATTGCCGCGTAGGCGGCAATCTCCTAAATAAAGAGATTACTGCTTTCGCAGAAATGACGAGCCTTTTGTGTCTTTACAAACTTTCTGCTTTATGAATTTTAAATACGCTGCTATTGGTTTGATGTCTGGAAGTTCGTTGGACGGAGTGGATT
>JAEYZB010000291.1 GCA_023428205.1 Bacteroidota bacterium
CCATTGGTTCGTATATCATTTTCACTTCTTGTCCACCCGCTTGCTCTGCCGAATCTTTTACGGCACGTTTCTCCACTTCGGTAATGCCTGAGGGAATACAAATAACCATTCTGAAACGCGGAGGCAATAAAAAACGTTTATCTTTGAAAATCATTTTTATCATCTCCCGAATCATGTTCTCCGCTGCATAAAAATCAGCAATAACACCATCTTTTAGCGGGCGAATCGTTTTTATGTTTTCATGGGTTTTTTCGTGCATTTGCATGGCGCGCTGTCCCACTGCAATTACTTTGTCTGTACGTCTGTCAATAGCTACAATTGACGGCTCATCGACCACAACCTTATCATCGTGTATTATCAGAGTGTTAGCGGTTCCTAAATCTATAGCGATTTCTTGCGTCAAAAAATTGAATAATCCCATGTTGCTTTTATGTTTTCGCTGAGGTTAATGTTGCGACTTTTCTTAAATCGCCCAAAAGTAGTAATTTGTTACACAAATTACATAAAGATATACACACTATTTTCGAGGAATGGAAAAAAGAAATGCCGAAACTTTTCAGCTTCGGCATTTCTAAAATTGAATGAATAATTACAATTACTCTACAATGAATTTCGTTTTGTAAGTGTGTTTCGCATCAGAAATTTGCAAGCTGTATATTCCACGACCAAAAGCAGCTACGTTGATTTGTTTTTTCACCAATCCCAAGTAGTCTACTTTTTCAGCAAAAACTGTTCTTCCCAAAGCATCAAATATTGTTACTGTTCCATTGATACGGCTTACTGTATTGATGTCCAAATTCAACATATTCGATGTCGGATTCGGATATGTTTTGATGATTGCATTGAAAGAATTCAAAGTAGCAATACCTGTTCCTGTAGTGTCAGGGCGGCATTCTGCTCCTTGTTCAATCACATCAATAACAAAATCAAATGGGCTGTAGCCTGCCTGTTGCATTTGTTCCAAAGAAACTGTTGTATCTCCATCAAAATATGGAGGGAATGGATTTCCATGCATAGAAATTGTACCATAAACAGAAACAGGATAGCTACCAACAGGATCATTAGTAGTTCCTGCTACATTAAAACAACCGTTTGAGCCTCCCGGAAAAACACCTGATGTAGGATTATATGTAGCAGTAAATCCTGCAGGCAACCCTGATACGCTGTCTATCACCAAAGAATCTACCGTAAGAACGAATGGAAACGGAGATCCGAAATCCTGTAAATCCACACTTCCAGGAACTTTAAATTGTACAGTTTGGTCATACGGTACTCCTTGCTCTGCACAAGGTAATTCCGTAGGGTAAGCCATCTGACCTGTCGGAATAGAGTCCGGTTCAATAGTACATTGAGCGTTAGCGGCAAAAAAGGTGCTTGTAAAAACACCTAAAGCAAGTGTAAGTTTTTTCATTTTTCTTGAATTATTTTTTTGTTATCAGGCAAAGCTATATAAAATTCCAAAACACCACTATTAAAAATTCAGGAATAAGACAAATTGAGGAAACAAAAAAGCCGACATTTACATAAATGTCGGCTTTTACAATAAAAATGAAGTTGTTTTATTTTGCGTTTATTCCTTCTTGAACCGTAGCAGGAGCTTTTTTGTTTTTGAATTTAGGATTTTTATCCCACTCATAAACACGTTTACCATCGACATATTTAGAAACAAATGCGTCTCGGATACCCAATTTCCTTAAATCCGTTTTGAATTTTTGCGCTTCGTCTTCCGTTTCAAAATAGCTTACTACATAAGCATTCATATTATCCACTTTTTCAGAACCGATAAATTTAGGTGTCGCAAAATATCCTGTAATATCAAACTTCTCATACAATCCTAACTGCACTTTGTAAATCGTTCCCGTATCCGGAGTTTCGTAAGGAGCAGCTGTCGCAGTAGGGCATTCAGGGCATTTAGGCAATGGACGATTTAAACATTCTGAGAGACGTTTATTCACCTCTTCTACTCTCCCGTCAAGAGCCGACTGCCCCGCTCTAGCATCCGCCAAGTCTTGTTTTAATTTATCAATAGCATCCTCTTGTTCATCAATAGTGCTTTTGTAGCTTTCTATCATTGATTTGAAATTCTCCGGTTGCTTCTTGTAGTTTTTCAGTTCTTTTTTAATTCGTATCTTTTCATCTATACAAAGTTCTTTTGAGGACGTAGAACGCGTGGTAGTAGAGTTTGAAGCAGAAGTTCCGCCCTCATCTTCTTGTGCCTGAACAAACTGCAACGATAGCGCAAACACGCCTATAATAAGTAATGCTTTTTTCATGTGTTCGTTTTTTGGATTTTTTTAAATAGAATCCAATAATACTAAAATTTCTAAAACAACCTATTTTTCCGAAAAAAAATTTGCCGATAGTTTATTTTTTCGGCAAAAACACTTCTGCAATCATACATCGTGCGCTTCCCCCCCCAATGGTTTCAATCGTTGGAATTGAGACAGGCAGGATTTCCGCATAACGATTAATGGACTCTTTTTGTTTATCGGTAAGGGCAATAAAAGCCGTTTGCGAACAGATTAAAAACTGCTTACTTTCTACATTTTCCACACACAGCATATTGCCTGCAAAATGATTCATTTGCTCGTGAGATATATTTATCACCTCGTGTTGTGTAGATTCGAGCAATCCTGCTAGTTTTTTTCGACCATTTTCATCCGGCAAACTATCCAAGCAAACCACCGCAAAGCCTTTCGATACATTCATCATCACATTCGTATGATAAATGTCTTTCCCTTGTTCGTCCACCGCACGAAACGCAAACGGACAATAACCGATTTGCTCACACAATTCGTTCAATAACTTCTCATTTGTTCTAGGAGAAATACAAGCATACGCCACTTTATGTTCATGGTCAAAAACAATACTTCCCGTTCCTTCCAAAAACAATTGCTGTTGCTCATAAATGGACAGGTCTATCGTTTGTTTTACGGAAAATTTTTGCGCCAATAAACTTATTACGTCTTGCCTGCGTTCTGCTTGGCGATTGGGCGTATTCATCGGATACAAAATCACTGTTCCGTTTTCGTGAAACGAAATCCAGTTATTCGGAAAAATCGCATCAGGTTTTATCGGAAAAGAAGTGTCTTCAATTACCGTGACCTCAATTTTGTGTTCTTTCAGTCGCTCCTGAAATGCATCAAATTCCGCTAACGCTTTTTGTTGAATTTCGGTTTGAGAAAGTGTGCTTTTGTTTTGAAATGCATTAGACACTGCGGTTTCTGCATTGTAGCCGAAATGCGCTGGACGCACCATTAAAATATGTTTTGCGCTTTGACTCATACTCCCCACTTTTCTCTCACCAAAGGCATACTCATACAATGCGAACCACCCCGTGTACGTGACAGTTCGTTTGACGGCACCACAAGTAATGCGTCTTTCAAATTTTCGATAAAACGCAGTACTTTCTCTTGGTCGCCCAATTCTTTTAAATAATCAATCAGCTCATCTGTTTGAATTACATAATAGTCGCGCTCGGTGATTTTTTTTCTACGCTTTTTTTCGGGACGATAACTTTCCAAAAAGCGAATGTAATCTATCTTATCCGCAGGAATTTCAGAACCGTTTAATCTGATTAATGTTTGCGCATACGCATCTAATGTTTGTTCGTTTCTATCATAACCAATCGCAACACCCTCGCGCAAAACCAACAGATTGCACGAACACGTCCACTGTTCGCGTTCATCGTGCGGGGAAACACCGCCTCCGCTGTAAACAATATTTACAGCTTCCTTCGTTTTCACTCCAAAATCGTGAACGCTGATTTGACGAAGTAAGTCCGCTAAACCTTTTGGCTTAGTATATTTAAAACCTTCTTTTTTTAGCGTTTCGTATTTTTCTTCGGTAACGAAATAGTCTTTATTCTTATCATATTTTCCTGATTTGAAAAACTGTAATATAGAAACCGCTCGTTCCTTTTCTTTATCGCTTTCTGTTTTTTGCGAAATGTGATCGAGGTGCGAATTGAAATAGTAATCCTTCGTTTTTTCCTGCGCTTCTATTTCTTCCGAAAGCGGTCCAAAAAGCATCCACAAATCTTTTTTCACTTGTGTAAACACCGTATCGATGTG
>JAEYZB010000294.1 GCA_023428205.1 Bacteroidota bacterium
CATTTTCAAACGTGTTTTTGTTTTCTTTTGTGCGACCGCTTCGTGCAGGTGAAAAAACGCAGATTGGCGGATTTGAACCAAATGCATTGAAAAAACTGAAAGGAGAGAGGTTTACTTTACCTTCTAAATCAATACTTGAAACAAACGCAATCGGGCGCGGAGCTACGGCACTCAATAACAGTTCGTGAAATTTTGGTTGCGGTGTTTCGTACGGAACAAATGTTTTCATGATTCTCTATTTTAATATCCAAACAATTTTTCCAATGAAATTTCTTTCACCTCACCCAACTTTTGCAAACTTTTGAAATCCACTTCTGATTTATCACCAACTACCGCATATACATAGGTTTTGCCTTTCACATTTGCGTCAAAAAAAGTTTTGACATCTTCATATTTCATGCTCGGAATTTGTGCGTAAATGTCTTTGCGAATATCGTAATCCAAGCCTAATTTTTGCGCCCGCAAATAGGACCAATAAATGTTTGAGCCTGTTGTCCAGTCGCTCTCCAAACGCTTGATGATAGATTGTTTCGACATATCAAACTGCTGGTCTGATTTCTCCAAATTGTTCAATAGTTCGGTCATTTTATCTACCGCCAATGGCAATTTATCGGCTTGTGTTCCCACATAGCCAAAAACGTAATTTGCATCTTCTTTTTTTGCAGGAAGAGAATAGCTCCCAAAAGCGGAATAGGCCAACGCCATTTTTTCGCGAATTTCTTGAAACACAACAGATGCCATTGAGCCGCCATAATATTCGTTGAACAGGGTGATTTGTGGCACGTTATTTTTGTTGTAGTTTTCGCCTTTTGAAAGCAAAATTATTTCTGCTTGCTTCATTTTGTAATTACAGAAATAAACAGTCGGCTTATCGGTTGGTAGTTCTGGAAACTGTTTCGCTGCCGGATATTCAGCCAATTGTGATTTTGTTTTATGTAGTGCGTTCAACGTTTCTTTCGCGGTTGAAATATCGTTTTGCCCATAGTAAAAAACATAATGTTTGTAGCCGCTCAATTGATGTATTTTATTGGTCAGAACAGTTGCATTTATTTTCAATAAGTTTTCATTGCTGATTACAGAATTAAACGGATTTTTTGCGCCATATTTAGCATAGTTGCGCAAGCCTGACCATAGAATATTTGATTTATCCAACTTATCATCGCCCCGCTTTTTGATAACGTTTTGTGCAAATTCATTGAAGACTTGTTGGTCTGGTTTGCAGTTCGCTAAAATACGTTCAAACAATTCTACACCTTTCTCTAAATTTTCTTCCAGGCCAGAAAGTGTTATATAGACACGGTCGCGCGATGAATAAACATTAAATTCCAATGCATATTTATAGAATTCTTGTTTCAGTTGCGCGGCATCGTACTTTTCTGTGCCGAGATACGGTAAATAATCTATCGCTAAACCAAGCAACGAATCATTATCCGTTCCCATATCGAAAATATAATTGAGTTCAAATGTTTTGTTGATGTCGTTTCGGATATAATCTAAACGCACGCCATTCGCCAAGTCAGTATGTTTTATTTCTGTTTTATAGTCGTTGAACTTTGCTTCCAATTTCGCTTCAGGAGTTTCATCAAATACTTTTCGGAACGCAGAAACGGCATCTTTATTCAAAACAACCGGTGTGATTTGCGGTTTTTCTACTTTGAATAAACTTGGTTCACCTGTACGCTTGTAACATACGGCATAGTTATTGCCGTAATGTTCATTTGCAAATTTCACAATGTCGGCTTTGGTGATTTTAGAAAGCGTTTCAATTTCTTTTTTTCGTTCTTCCAATGGAATATCTTTCACGAAAGCAAACACTACATCAAAAACACGCCCTTGATTTGATTCGGCTTGTTTTACCATTTCATATTTCATGTTAGTTATTACTGCTTCGAGCAGCCAATCGGGGAATTTGCCTTGCTTCACCGAATCTATTTGTGCTAGCAACAAATCTTTTACCTGTTCTAAAGTTTGTCCTTCTTTAGGTTGGCCGTAAAGTTTTTGAACGGTATAATCTTTATTATCGGAGTAGGTGCTGTATGCGCTTAATACTTTTTGTTTCAAATTCAAATTCAAGTCAATCAAACCGGAACCTTTGCCATTCGCTAAAATCGCGTCAACTAATTTTACATAAAGAGGGTCTTTTGTTTCTGCGCCATCAAAGCGATAACCAACATAAACATGCTCCGGTTCTTGTCCGAATTTTTCGGTGAAAAGCGGTTGTTTAATTTCTACGGGTTTTTGTTTCACGAATGCAGGTACTTCCTTTGCTTTCCACGAACCAAAATATTTTTCAATCAGTGCAATGGTTTTTTCAGGGTCTAAATCTCCGCTTAGTACGATGGCACAATTATTCGGAACATAATAGGTGTTGAAATAATTATGGATATTAATCATGGATGGATTCTTCAAGTGTTCGCTCAGGCCGATAGTCGTTTGTGTGCCATACGGGTGGTTTGGCATCAGCAGCGAATCTACTGCTTGTCCTGACCACTCTTGGTCGTAGGCAGTATTGATGTTGAATTCTTCATACACCGCTTCCAATTCTGTATGGAAAATACGCAGTACCAAGTTTTGAAAACGATCTCCCTCTACGCTTAGCCATTTTTCCAATCCGTTTGAAGGAATATCGTTAATATAGCAAGTAAGGTCTCGGTCAGTAAATGCATTCGTTCCCTTTGCACCGAGCGATGAAACCATTTTGTCGTATTCGTTTGGAATAGCCCATTTCGATGCTTCGTACGAAAGCGAATCAATTTTTTTGTAAATGTCTTTCTTTTTTTGCGGGTCTTTTTCATTCATTCGCAGTTCAAACAAAACAGAAATCGCATCTAAATACGGTTTCTCTTTTTCATAGTCTATCGTGCCGGTTTTTTTAGACCCTTTGAATAGCATGTGCTCCAAGTAGTGCGCCAATCCTGTGGTTTGCGCTGGGTCGTATTTGCTGCCCGCTTTCACAGCAATAGCCGTTTGAATGCGCGGGGCTTTTTTGTTTACCGAAATAAAAACTTTCAAGCCGTTTTTCAACGTGTATTCTTTTACCGGAAAATAATCCCCTCCCGAAGAGGCCGAGCGATTTTTATCAGAATGGCAAGAGGAAATCAATAGTGCAATGCTGAAAACGAAAACGAAAATTCTTGTTGTCATATCAATGAGTTTTATTGAATAGTTAAAAGTAGGATTATTTTACACCAAATAAATTCCGTCATCTTCCAGACGGATTCTGCGTTGGCGATATAAGCCGCCTATTGCTTTTTTGAAGGCTTTTTTGCTCATACTTAGCTTTTCTGAAATTTCTTCCGAATCGCTTTTATCGTGCAATGGTAAGAATCCGTTATTTTCTTTGATTTTTTCCAAAATAACAGATTCGCAAGCATCAATGTGTGCGAAGCCGAGCGGCTGAAGTACGATGTCTATTTTTTCATCGGGACGAATGCGTTTCACATAACCTTTCAGGCGTTCGCCAAAGTGGACTTCTTGATATACTTCATTGGCGTATACCAACCCTTTGAACGCATTATTGACAATTACATTAAATCCTAAATCCGTTTTTTCAAACGCAATCAAATCTACTTCTTCCCCTACTTTTAAATTTACATGTGTTTTATTCAAAAAGCGGTTTACTAAATTTGAGCCGACTAAGCGGTCGGTGGTTTCATCGAGGTACAAATAAATCATATACCATTTACCAACCTGAATCGGTTTTTTCTGTTCGGAAAAAGGCACAAATAAATCTTTGTCTAAGCCCCAATCCATAAACGCTCCGTGTTCGGTTACGTTTGTCGCTTCCAGTGCAGCAAATTCATTCAAGGTGAGCGCGGGCTCTTGAAGTGTGGCTACCAAGCGATTGGTAGTGTCTTTGTAAATAAACACCTTGCATTCATCGCCTAATTGTAAGCGTGCGGGCGCATATTGTTTTGGTAGCAATACCTCATCGCCACCTTCATTGGCTAAGTAAAAGCCAATGTCCATAATTCTCACAACTTTGAGTGTATGATATTTTCCTATTTCCATCAGGTTGCGAATGTAGCTAAAAAAGGTAGTAATGCCTTACCTTACTCGCCTTTCGGTTTTGACGAGTGGGATTTATTTCCCGAATGCTTCGGTCGATTTCCTTGAAATTTTCCGCGATTATTGCCGGAGCGATTGCCTTGGAATTTTGGTTGCGGGGCAGATGGATTGTAAACAGGCGTTTCTCCTAATTCTTTTGGCGCCTCTATTTTTTCTACTGTTTTGCCTATCAGTTGCTCAATTGCTCCAAATCGCTGTTGCTCTTTCGGACTGATGAACGTAATGGCTGTTCCTTCAGCCGCAGCGCGAGCCGTACGACCGATACGGTGAACGTAATCTTCTCCATCGTGCGGTACATCGTAGTTGATTACCAAATCAATGTTGTCAATGTCAATTCCTCGGCTCACAATGTCAGTCGCTACAAGGATTTGCACCTGCCCGCTTTTAAACTGACGCAATACTTCTTCGCGTTTATCTTGTTCCAAATCGCTGTGAATTTCATCTACAGGTAAACGACTGAATTTCAATTCGCGCGTAAGTTGTTTCACACTCAGTTTACTGCTGCAAAAAATCAATACCATTTTGAATGTTTTGCCGTGTAAAATGTGTTTCACTAACGGAATTTTTTGCGAATCGTAAACGACATATGCTTGTTGCAAAATCTTCTCGTTCGGTTTACTGATCGCGATATTTATTTCGCTCGGGTTGTTTAGAATTTTACGGGCGAGTTCCCGAATTTTCATTGGCATTGTAGCCGAGAACAACAAAGTTTGTCGCTGTTCGGGCAAGGCTTTTACGATTTTCATAATGTCATCGTGAAAGCCCATATCCAACATTCTATCGGCTTCGTCCAACACTAAGTACTTTAAGTTTTGCAATTTCACATAACCCATATTGATGTGCGCTTGCATTTTGCCGGGTGTGCAAATAATCATATCCACTCCTACACTCATCGCGCGTTTTTCCTGCACGAATGCACCGCCATCTCCGCCACCGTACACGGCCATAGAACTGATATTGGTGAAGTAAGAAAGCCCTTCCATGTGTTGTGAAATTTGCACCGCGAGTTCGCGCGTTGGCACAATAATCAAAGCGGTAATACTACTGTGATCTTCTTCGCTTTGGAGCATATTATTAATGAGCGGAAGCAGAAACGCTGCTGTTTTTCCGGTGCCTGTCTGTGCCGAAGCAATCACATCTTTCCCTAGTAAAATTAGCGGAATTACTTGTTCCTGTACGGGTGTTGCGTTTTCGTAATTGGAAGCGGCTATACCTTCCATGAGTCGTTCATCAAAGCCGAAGTCTGTAAATTTCATTTGTGGTAAAGGTAAAAGAAAATGCTGAATCAAACATGTGAGTCGTGAAATGGTGCGAAAAAACGAACACGTCAGATAATTGGGTAATGAAAAAACAATGATATATTTAGCATTTATTAATCATTGTATCAATGACCATTTCTTCTACTTCTTTATTGAAGAAAATTCTGATTATTTTCTTTGTTATTGCAGGAATATATTTTGCAAAAGAATTTTTGATGCCAATTGCGATAGCGGCCATTTTGGCTACGCTTTTTTTCCCGTTTTGTAATTGGCTGGAAGTAAAGAAAGTTCCCAAGCCTATTGCAACCTTCATCTGTTTTTTGATACTGTTATTGGCGATGATAGGCATTGGTGCTTTGGTGACTTGGCAAATCAACGAGATGACGGATGATTTAGCGATAATAAAACAAAAAACGGCAGAGGGATATGAACGGGTTCAGCAATATATTTTAAATGACTTTGGGATTTCAGTAAACAGGCAATCTGAAATACTGAAAGACCAGCAAGATTCTATCACGGGAATAATATCCGTTATGGCGGGTTCGTTGGTTGGCGTATTGAGTAGTCTTGTTTTGGTCTTGGTTTATGTTTTTCTTTTGCTGCATTACCGTGTACATATCAAAAACTTCATCGTAAAAATTTCGCCTTCTGCGCAACGGGAGGCGATGGAGAGAGTCGCCTATCTCGCTACTAAAATTTCTCGTCAATATTTTTTAGGATTTGCAAAGATGATGGTGTTGCTTTGGGGAATGTATTTTATTGGCTTTAGTATAATGGGAGTGAAAAATGCCGTCTTTTTTGCAATGCTTTGCAGCATTCTTGAAATCGTTCCTTTTATAGGGAATTTGGTTGGCACTTCGGTTACCGTTTTGGCTTCGGCTGTGCAAGGAGCACCGTTGTCTATGCTTGGTGGTATCGTGGTTACGTATGGAATTGTGCAGTTTATTCAGGGTTGGGTGCTTGAGCCCCTGATTGTGGGTCCGCAGGTTAAAATCAATCCGCTTTTTACGATTGTAGCTCTTGTGTTGGGCGAAATTCTTTGGGGAATACCGGGTATTATTTTAGCCATTCCGACAACCGCTATATTGAAAGTGGTATGCGATAATATAGAGCCGCTTCAGCCGTTCGGCTTTTTTATTGGCGAAATTGAAACGTCTCCAAATAAAGATGGCGTCATTAAAAAAATCGGCAATTTTTTCGCGTTCAAAAAATGAAGTGGTGCGAAAAAATGAGCAGGATAGCGATAAATGCGGCAACTTCTCAACACTCAGCACACACCCCATAAAAAGTTTAAATTAAAGTGCTTAATTCGCACTCGTGAGAACTGAGTACCCTATTTCGAAAATTGAGTTGTGGAGCGGAGGGAAATTATATCCGCGTTTTAATCCTGATGCAACGATTGCCCATTTATTTACCGATAGCCGACAGGTGCGCAATGCCTCTGAAACGTTATTTTTTGCGATAAAAAGTAAGCGGCAGGATGGACATCAATACATTCCGCAATTGATAGAACAAGGTGTAAGAAACTTTGTGATTACGGATGAAAATTTGGTGGCAAAATATGCGCAAGCGAATTTTATTGTCGTAAAAGATGCGGTGGTTGCGCTGCAAAAAATAGCGACTGCACACCGCAAACAATTTTCATATCCCGTTATCGGCATTACAGGCAGCAACGGCAAAACGGTGGTGAAAGAATGGCTGTATCAATTGTTGAATGAAGATTACAACATTGTGCGCAGTCCGAAAAGTTTCAATTCGCAAGTCGGAGTGCCGATTTCCGTGTGGCAAATGACGCAAGAAAATACGCTCGGTATTTTTGAAGCAGGCGTTTCTGAGCCTGATGAAATGCTGAAGCTGCAAAAAATAATTCAACCGACAATCGGTTTAATTACGAACATTGGCGAAGCGCATTCTGAAGGTTTTTTGTATATAAAGCATAAGACGAAAGAAAAATTAAAGCTCTTTGCTGATGCGGAAATTCTGGTGTATTGCAAAGATCACGGAGACATCAATCAATCCATTGGCGAAATCAATTCGTTTAATAAAGCCCTAGACGATACGCAAAAGCTGAAAACATTTTCGTGGTCGGTGCATACCGATGCAGACTTTCGTATTTCAAGTATTCTGCAACACAATAAGGTAACGATTGTTTCGGGTGTTTGTCGCGGTCAGGATTTGGAATTTGAAATTCCGTTTACGGATAAGGCTTCGGTGGAAAATGCCATTCATTGTGCTTGCGTGATGGTGGTGCTGAATATTTCGACTGAAGTGATTCGTCAGCGCATGATGAAACTTTCGGGCGTGGCGATGCGCTTAGAAATGAAAGAAGGCGTGAATAATTGTACTGTGATAAACGATGCGTATAATTCCGATTTGGAATCCATTCGCATTGCGTTGGACTTTTTAAGTCAACAGCGCCAACATGCGCGACACACGCTTATTC
>JAEYZB010000049.1 GCA_023428205.1 Bacteroidota bacterium
TGAAAGGTTTATTTATGCCTGCAGGGATTTACTTCGACCCTATCGCTGTCGTGAGGCAACAAAATTATACTGACATAGCGGGCAACGGGCAAAAGCGCTATCAGCTTTCACCGTACGGAATGGTTTATTTTCAAATAGGCATTTATATTCTTGACCCTAAGGTGGGACTCAAATAAAATTGTAGTTTCGCACCATAATATAGGCACTATCATGCGAATCATCTTAGCAGGCGACCATGCCGGTTTTGCGTACAAAAAAGAAGCCTTAGCGCATCTTTCTGAAAAAGGTTTTGAAGTAAGTGACGGTGGTACATACTCCGATGCGAGTGTGGATTACCCTGACTTTGTGCACCCCGCAGCCGAAATGGTTGAAAAAAACGAGCAGGATTTTGGTATTCTTTTTTGCGGAAGCGCAAATGGAGTCGCCATTACGGCAAACAAACATCAAGGTATTCGCGCGGCTATCGCGTGGAACGAAGAATTGGCAGCTTTAGCGCGCCAACACAATAATGCCAATATGCTTGCCATTCCTTGTCGTTTTATAAGCTTAGATTTAGCATTAGTCATTATTGATACATTTTTAGCGACTGCATTCGAAGGAGGGCGGCATGCCAACCGTGTGAATAAAATTGCGTGCTGAAAAAGAGAAACCACAAAAAACACAATGAAGCCACAGAGCGCACAAAGCCTTTGTGCACTTCGTGAAAACTTTGAGTTCTCTGTGGTTAATATAATTTCATCAAAGATGATATTCCTAAAACTTCCCGAAAACAAATCGCCTTACTTTTATGCTGCAGCAGAAGAATGGCTCGTACGCAATCTTTCAGTCGATAAAGAAACCTATGTCTTATTGTATGTAAACCGCCCTTGTGTGGTAGTGGGTAAAAACCAATGTGTGTGGAAGGAAGTAAACTGGAACTATCTTCAAAATTCAGAGAACCTTGTCGTGCGAAGAGTATCGGGAGGAGGAACGGTGTATCACGATTTGGGAAATTTGTGTTTTTCGTTCATCGCAAAGTTTGAAAATGAACGCGTCAATAACTATAAATGGTTCAACGAGCCGATTGTAAAGGCTCTTTATGAAATGGGCATTAGTGCTACGTTTTCCGAGCGAAATGACATTCTGTTTGAGACCAAAAAAATATCCGGGAATGCGCAGTTCACGAACCGAAAAAACATTTTGAGTCACGGCACCATTTTATTCGATTCTGATTTGGAAAAACTGCGAAGCACATTGAAAACAAATGAATTTGACGTACAGAGCAAAGCGGTTTCTTCTGTCCGTTCTTCCGTGATGAATTTATCAGAAAAACTGGCAGTGAATTTCGAAGAATTCACGAAACAATTTCAGCAATTTTTGCCGATTTCATCTATTGAAACAGTTGATGAAAAAGCAATCGTTGAAATTGAAAAATCGGCTTCCGAAAAATACAGTTCGTTTGAATGGATTTTTGCAAAATCGCCCGTAGCGCAAGTGCAAAAAAACGGCATTTCATTTACTATTGAAAATGGCTTACTGCAAAACATTCACGCCAATATTGCTGAATTGAGCGCATTAGAAAATACTCCGTTTTTGCTTTCTGCTGTAAATGAAAAAATTACGACCATGCAATGGGACGAAACCACCCGAAAAAACGCGGTGGATTTGTTATTTTAGTGTGAATAACTTCAAGCCAATTCATTGAGGCTTTGCTTATATTTGACCACTTAAAAGATAAACTAAATGAATTTTGTTGTATCAACATCTGCGTTACTGAAAAGTTTGCAACTGATTAGCGGAGTAATTAACTCTAACTCCGTATTGCCTATTTTGGAGGATTTTTTGTTTGAAATAAAAGGAGGGAAACTGACTGTTTTTGCAACAGATTTGGAGACTTCTATGAGCACCGAGTTGGGCATAGAATCCAAAGACAACGGGCGAATTGCCATTCCTGCACGCATTATTTTGGATACGCTGAAAACCTTGTCGGAACAGCCTTTAACTTTCAAAGTGGATACAAAAACTTTCGCAATTGAAATTGTTTCTGAAACAGGGAAATACAAATTGAGTGGCGAAAATCCGGAAGATTTCCCGAAAATTCCACAACCGGAAAGTGCATCCGATGTAGCGATTAGCGCAAATGTGCTTTCGAGTGCCGTTTCTTCCACATTGTTCGCTGTTTCAAATGACGACTTACGTCCTGCAATGACAGGCGTTTTTGTACAAGTAGGAACAGAAGGAATTACATTTGTGGCGACAGATGCACACAAATTAGTGAAGCTCGGTCGCTCGGACGTAAAAAGCGACAAGGCATTCCAGTTTATTTTACCCAAAAAAGCGTTGAACTTATTGAAAGGCTCACTACCTCACTCTGAAACTTCTGTGGCGTTGACATACAACAAATCGAACGCGTTTTTCACCTTTGAAAACACCAACTTGATTTGCCGTTTGATTGATGCACAATATCCTGACTATAATGCCGTAATTCCATTAAACAATCCGAATAAATTGACGATTGATCGCTTGGAATTCCAAAATGCGCTGCGCAGGATTTCGATTTACTCAAACAAAACGACCTACCAAGTTGTTTTGTCTATTTCAGGAAATAATTTTAAGATTTCCGCACAAGATTTAGACTTCTCAAACGAAGCAACAGAACGTATCGCGAGCAGTTACGAAGGCGCAGATATGGACATCGCGTTCAATGCGCGCTTCCTGATTGAAATGTTGGGCGTGTTGAGTACAAAAGAAATTGAAATAGAACTTTCTACTCCAACCCGCGCAGGTATTATTCGTCCTGCCGATAAAACGGAAAACGAAGATTTATTGATGTTGATTATGCCGGTGATGGTAAACGTAGGATAATCTACGCTGACTAAATCCTCGCTAGTTTCCCAATTTATAATTATGCTGTAAAAAGTAGCTTATAAAACTATGTTTTATATTAAGGTTTGGCACTATAAACCGTGAGGCCTTTTTCCTCGGTAAGTAATGCGTTTTCGCATTTCAAAATACGTGCAGGATATTTTTCAATCAGTTGATAATTGTGTGTGGCCATAAGCACTGCGGTATTATGCTCACGATTTATTTTCAAAAGTAGCTGCATTACTTCATTAGATGTTTCAGGATCCAGATTTCCTGTCGGTTCATCCGCTAAAATCAGTGGCGGATTATTCAAAATAGCCCGAGCAATCACCACTCGTTGCTGCTCCCCTCCCGAAAGCTGTTGTGGCAATTTAGCTTTCGTGTGCAATAAACCCACCTCCGAAAGAACCTCATCTATCCGTTTTTCACCGGTCGCTTTTCCCCAACCTGTAGCTTGCAACACAAACCACAAATTTTGAAACACCGTTTGATCTTGCAAGAGTTGAAAATCCTGAAAAACGATGCCAACTTTTC
>JAEYZB010000007.1 GCA_023428205.1 Bacteroidota bacterium
GTATAAATTTCCACGTTCGTCCAGCCAAGGAAACATATCATCTCCCCGCGAATTGATTCGCTTGCCTGCATTATTCGGCACACTCCAGCCGGTGTCGGTTTTCGTAAAAAAGTAAATATCCTTTCCGCCAAACCCTGCGCGCACATCTGATGAAACAAACAATGTTTTTCCGTCTTTTGAAAGAGCAGGCTGTCCGACATTTATCGTATCGGCAAACAGCCGCAATTGCTCCGGCTCGCTCCATTCATTGCCATTTAATTTACTGTAATAAATGTGGCAAAATTCATTCTTCGCAGTTTTCAGTTTTTCTTTGGTAGAAAAATCTGCCGTAGCACAACGCGTGAAATACAATTCCGTCCCCTCCGTATTAAACGTACAAGTGCCTTCAAATTCACCGGAATTTATAATCGTGCTCATTTTTTTAGGGGAGTTGAAGCCCGAACCTTTTTTGTCCGCGTAAAAAATGTCCGCATTTTTTTCACCGGTCCATGCATTTGTAATATCCCCTTCCGCTTCCGGGCGCGATGATGTGAAATACAGTTTCCCGCTATTCAAAACAGGCGCAAAATCATTGGTGGACGAGTTGAGTTCCGAAAGGCTTTTTATTTCATGGCTTGTCGGGTTTTCACGCCATTCTATCGCATTTTCACAATTTTTCAACTCACGGTTTGCCAAGGTTTTCTGGGTAGAACCAAGCGTTCCTAATTTTTTAAAAGCTGCAATGGCTTCGTTATATTTCTCCTGTGCCATCAGCATTTTTCCCTGCTGGTAAGCGGCATCTTCCTTCCCCAAACCAATTGCTTTTTTGTACCAGTTTTCAGCTTCCGCATAGCGATTGTATTTACTGTACGATTCCCCGATTTGGAAAGCGATGTCGCGCTTAAGTATCGGGTCTTTTTCTGTCTGAAAATCTTTTTCCAACAATTCGGGAGCGTTGCTGTACTGCTTAAGCGAGTACGCCTTTTCGCCCGTAAGTACAAAACGAGAACTATTGCACGAAGCGAAACACAACGCGATAAGACCAAGCGAAAAGTATTGCCGTAATTTCATTTGCACTACAAGTATAAAATTTTGCCCGCAGATTTCGCAGATAACCGCAGATTTATAATCCGTTTACTTTTCGGAAAATGCTTTTTGAAATATCGGCTGTGTTGAAGTTTACAAGTATTCCCAATTTCAACTCTGATAACTTTAGATAGGTTATGAGCTGTTTGTGATGAACGTCAAGTAGCGTCTCAACGGATTTCAGTTCAACGATTACTTTGTTTTCTACCAACAAATCTAAGCGGTAACCGACTTCTAAGGATACATCGCCATATATCAATGGCACGGGTGTTTGTGCCAAAACAGATAATCCGATTTTCTCTAATTCGTATTTTAAAGTGGCTTCGTAAGCAGATTCTAATAGGCCTGCACCTAAATTATTGTAAACATTGAAAATACAGCCTCTGACTTTGTATGAAATATCGTTTTCGGTCATACTAAAAATACATTTATTTTCCCGCAGATAACACCGATTTGCGCTGATTTTTTCTGCGATTATCTGCGAAATCTGCGGGAGGAACTATCTTATTCCTGCTCCGTTCCCTACTTTCTTTTCGGGTGTTACAAACTCCAATCCTCCCTGCTCATTTTCGGCAAGTAAAATCATGCCTTTAGATTCTACTCCGCGAATTTTTCTCGGAGCTAAATTGGCTAGTACCGAAACCTGTTTGCCAATCAATTCTTCGGGCTTGAAGTAAGCCGCAATACCGCTTACAATAGTGCGCGTTTCAAAACCTAAGTCCACCGTGAACTTTAAGAGCTTATCGGCCTTTTCTACTTTTTCTGCGGTGAGAATGGTTCCTGTACGAATATCTAATTTTTCAAAATCATCAAATGTGATTTCCGCTTTTTGCGGTGCAACAGTCGGTGTATTTTCTTCTACATTTTGTTGTTCGTTCATCACTTTATTTTTGTACAGTTTTTCTAATTGTTTTTCAATGACCTCATCTTCGATTTTATCAAAGAGCAGAGTCGCTTCACCCAGTTGATGATTGCCCGAAATCAAATCTGCTTTACCGGCATCATTCCAATCAAACGCTTTGTTGATATTGAGCATAGCGCGCAATTTTTCTGCCGTAAACGGCAAAAACGGCTCACACATTACGGACAAATTTGCGATGATTTGCAAGCTATCATATAGCACAATTGCCGTTTGCTCAGGGTCTGTTTTTATCAACTTCCACGGCTCTTTTTCGGTCAATAGTTTATTGCCGTGACGCGCCACATTCATCATTTCTGCCAATGCTTCACGAAAATGATAATTGTCAATCGCATTGTCAATTTTTGTTTTTTGTTCCGTCAAAAACTTTTGTAAATCCGAGCAAGGCGATTTATCCGGCACTTTACCTCCGTAATATTTTTGAATAAGCACTAAAACACGGTTCACGAAATTGCCGAAAATCCCGACTAACTCGCTGTTGTTTTTCGTTTGAAAATCTTTCCACGTAAATTCGCTGTCTTTTGTTTCAGGCAAATTGGAAAGCAAGCAATAGCGCAAAATATCGGCTTTATTTGGAAAATCCTCCAAATACTCGTGCATTTCAATCGACCATCTTCGACTCGTGCTCATTTTATCACCTTCCAAATTCAAAAACTCATTTGCAGGAACGTTATCGGGCACAATAAAATCTCCGTGCATGTGCAACATTATCGGAAAAATAATGCAGTGAAAAAC
>JAEYZB010000097.1 GCA_023428205.1 Bacteroidota bacterium
GGTCCTGTAGCACCTGTGGCACCTGCACCCGGACCGGTTGGTCCTGTCGGTCCTACTCCTGTTGGACCTGTTGGACCTGTTGGACCTGTGCCTCCGCCACCTCCACTACACAAACTTTGCCACACTCCTGTTGACTGCTTGAAATAATAAAAACACTCGAAGTCAGTATCATATACCAATAAGCTAGGGAAAGGAGTGTTTACCAACAGTCGCTGTTGCGTAGTCAAACGAGGAACTAAAAGCCCCTGTGTAGTAGATTCTAAGTGTAAAACGGCTGACTGATCTGGTGTTAGCGTCCCAATACCGACATTGTTTGATTGAGACATCGCACTCATGGAAGCAAGCGCAAAAGAAAGCGCGGTTAAATATTTCTTCATAGAAAGGTAGATGATTTTGTATTTGTTTTTGTGATTTTAAATTGAATTATCGAACTAAGGTTACGTTTCCTGATTTGAATTTTTTCTGATTAGAACCCGATAGCTTAAACCATACTTGCCATGTAAATACGTCCATAGGTTGTGGAACGTCTTTATAAACGCCATCCCAGCCCTCTTCTACATCTGTTGTTTCAAATACTTTTTCGCCCCAACGGTTGAAGATTTGGAAAAGGAACTCAGAAACATTTTCTTTGACTACGCGATAAACATCATTCACGCCATCACCATTGGGTGAGAATGCGGTAGGAATAAGTAATTCTGCAGGTTTTATACGAATGTGCAAGGTGTCAAGTGCTTCACAGCCCAAGTCGTTGATTGCATAAAGTTGGTACGTGATATCTTCATTCGGTCTTGAGTTTACATCCCAATTATTGGCGTTATCCAAAAATCGGTCAGGAGACCAATAGTGTGAAGCAATATTGGTGGCGGTATATGTTGGGTTTAAGGTCACATTTTCTCCGGCAAATATTACGTGGTCAGGTCCTGCTTCTATTGTGAATTTTTTTGCGGCAAGAGCGAATGGTTCTGGGTCAAAATCGTTCCAATTATTTATTTCAAGCGTATTATATCCTCCGCCCAATCCTGCGGAAGCAGTAGTGGTGTAGTTCCATTGACTGTTTTTCCAGTGTCCTACATCTGTCCATAGTCTGTCATTTGCTGCATTGAAATAAAACTTCAAATCAGCCGGTGACGAACCCGATTGGTGTGAAATGTTGTGATAATACAACGGATTCACTTTACACAAAATGTCGTCCATAATATCTACATCATAGCCTTCATATGAAGGATCTTTGGTTAGGCGCGCTCCATAAGCGTTTAATGCAGCCGAAGAAGGACTAACATCTAATGGGCGATAATAAAACGGGACTCCGGTTGATGTTGGTGTGCCAAGTGGATAGTAGTAAGCAGATGTATTATTCGTATGGCGAATCAATTTTCCAGTATCCAAGCTACTGACAAACCCAAAATCTTCTTCGCTTCCTATCATAGTGTTCAGTATAGCTCCAAGGTTCGTATTTCGTACGGTCATGTTGTACTGATTAGTCGCTAATTCCACATCGGTTAGATTTAACCAGCCATCTACATAAGCATCATTCCCCATTACTTTTATAGATGATGGCTGACCGGTTAAAAGCAGATTGTTGAATGCCGTAGGAACTGTTCCGCCAATTAATTGATTGTGTCCGTAGAGATGCACGGTATCTTGCATAGAGTTTACGCTTCCGTTATTTACCCAGTCGCCTAACACTCTATATAAACCGGTAGCTGAAGTTCCACCCGCCAATTGTGCGTCATTTATTACATCCCCTTCAATCACAAATTCTCCGCCATTTTGAACGTATCCTGTAAAGTTGTGGAGTGAGTTTGTTCGTATAATCACGAATGCCCCGGGATTGATGTACACATTTGCGCCCAAATTATTCACCAATGCTTGAGCATTCGCTTGAGCGATACTCAAAAATGTTGTTAATATGAATATGGAAATATGTTTCATATGGTTTTGATTGCCATTTCCGATGATAAATATAGGCAATAAATCAAATAAGCAAGAAAAATTTTTGAGATGCAAGAAAAAAAATAGTTTCGTTCCCGCTTTTCCACATACGAGGAGTATGGTTTTAACGAAAACTTCGATTAATTATTGACAATAAAAAGGGTATAAAAAAACGAGCACGATGAGAGTAGCAGTAGTAGGAGCGACCGGTTTGGTCGGAACAAAAATGATGGAGATTTTGGCGGAACGCAAATTTCCGGTAACGGAATTGATTCCTGTGGCATCGGAAAAATCGATAGGGAAAAAGGTGAAGTATGAAGGAAAGGAATATGCTGTGAGAAGTATGGAAGAAGCCATTGCATTGAAACCTGAGATTGCATTGTTTTCCGCAGGAGGAAGTACCTCGCTTCAATGGGCTCCGAAATTTGCCGAAGTTGGAACGGTCGTGATTGACAACTCTTCTGCTTGGCGTATGGACGCGACTAAGAAATTAGTTGTTCCAGAAGTGAACGCACATGTTTTAACGAAAGACGATAAAATTATTGCCAACCCGAATTGTTCTACCATTCAAATGGTCGTGGCGTTAGAGCCGCTTCGCAAAAAATACGGAATTAAACGAATTGTGGTTTCTACGTATCAGTCTGTAACAGGCACAGGTAAAAAAGCAGTTGACCAATTGCTGAACGAACGTAAAGGTGAGGAAGGAGAAAAAGCATACGCCTATCCGATTGATTTGAACTTGATTCCGCACATTGATGTTTTTCTTGATAACGGCTACACCAAAGAAGAAATGAAAATGGTGAACGAAACGAAAAAAATTATGGGCGATGACGCTATTCGTGTGACGGCTACCACTGTTCGTGTTCCGGTGATTGGCGGGCACTCAGAAAGTGTGAATGTAGAATTTGAAAAAGAGTTCGATGAAAATGAAGTCCGCGAATTATTACGTCAATCAGCAGGAGTAGAAGTTGTTGATGATGTAAAAAACTTGAAATATCCGATGCCGCTTCACGCACACAATAAAGATGCTGTTTTTGTGGGGCGTATCAGACGCGATGAAACGCAGGAAAAAACACTGAACTGCTGGATAGTTTCTGATAATTTACGTAAAGGAGCGGCAACGAATGCCATTCAAATTGCAGAATATCTAATTGCAAACAAACTGGTGTAGGGCATTACTCTTTAAACGGATTTCGCAACTGATATTCACGAGGCTTTAAGTTGCGCGTAAAAAGCTGAATCAAAAAGTTTACTATTTTATTTTGATGGCGTAAATAACCGAACATCGGAATTTGTTTTGCGCCAATAGTTGATTTTACTTCCGGTGCGGTGCGCCCGAAATGAATATGTGTCAGTTTTTTTTCAATGCAAAATTGCAGGGTATCATAGAGCATTCGCTGGTACAAATGATATTCTTTCAGCAGCGTATAGTCAATTCCGAAATAATGAACTTCCGCTTCTCCATTCAATACATATAAGCTCACAAAGCCACACAAATTGTCATCTAAAAAATATGCCCGCAGAAAATAATTTTCCGGCAACAGTTTTTTCTGTTCATAAAAAAACGCTTTATCTAATTCGCCTAACTTAAAATCAATCTTATCCGCCACGCGCTTATACAAAGCATAAAGCGGAAATTGATAAAAACTGATTTCATCAACCGAAAGATTCTTGGACGTTATTTTTTCGGAGGCTTTCATTATCCGTTTTTCACGCACCCGATATTTTGAACTGATGCTGCTCAGATAATCTTGATAGGTAGTATAACCGGAGATGTCCATGCTGTTGTCCACTTCCACTGCAATTCTCCGAAACTGATGTTCCCGATAAGCTGTGAGTAGCGAAAAATCCGCTTCATATAAATCACCATTCAGCACCACTTTTATATGCGGAAAATTATGACAGACAGCTTCAATTGCGAGTATTTGTAAATGAAATAAACCGTGTTTGTTTTCTGGGTCGACACAAAAACAACCCGTTTCTCCGGTCATAAAAATATTCCCCGCAGTCAGCATCGGAATGCGAACTTTTGCGATAAGCGGCTTGAACCAGGAAAGCATTTTTGCGCCAATTCGCGCAAGGAAATTTTCTTGTTCCACATTCGGAAAATAGGGCAGTAGATTTGTTCCGAGAAACACATTTTCCTGAAAATAGAAAAAAGCAATCGGCATGCCTTGGCGTTCTAAAAGCACATAATAAAACCGAAATTGTTTGCTGTGTAGTCGCTCTATCATTTCCAAGTACGGAAACTGCATCAGCAATTTTTGAGAAGGGATTAGTTGCTGCCAAACAAACTCAGGCACATCGGCAATGCGTGTGTAAATAGTGGATTTAATGTCACGAGGAAGGCTCAGAAAGAAAATTTAAACGCGAAGTAAGAACGAATAATGAAATTCGGTCGAAAATTATTCTTTTTTATGTTTCTCCAAAAACTTCCGTTGCGAACTGACATTTCGGTAAATCAAAAAGCAAAATCCCGCACAAAGAATCGGGAAGTAAACCAAATGATTAAAC
>JAEYZB010000028.1 GCA_023428205.1 Bacteroidota bacterium
GAGCAATACTGCACCGAACTACAAATTGTTTTCTGATAAAAACGCTTCGTTCGGCAATTTTAAAATTAGCGAGACTAAAAACGACCGAGATAAAGATATTGCCATGGCCTGGTTTAATGTTACGTACTCGGGGTCGAAATTAGCCATTACCAACACCCAAAATGCAAAATTGAAATTTCCGAGTGGCTTAGAATTGGCCAATGCGCGTACCCGTGAAAAACCGGTGATTTTGGAGGGCGGACAATCAGACGAGTTTAAAGTGGTTTGGAATAAAATTGCTGTAGATAAAAACGATGACCCGAGAAAAAATGTGTTAGAAATTGTTTGGAACGACTCTTTCACGGAAGGAGCGATAATACCTATTACACCAAAAGAACACATTCTTGAATGGGATGAAGCTTTGACTGAAAGTAAAGTGAAAAAATAGAAATACTGCTCGTTTTTTCCTCCCATTTTAGAGAGACGAATCATTCTCCTCGTTTTTTCTGACCCTTTTAGTTTGAATGCAGCAGTTGAGGATAATTCGTCCTGATACTGTCTGCCACCAACTGCGAAAACCATAAGTACCCTTTGGGTTTATAGTGCATGTCTATCGGGTAGCTATATTGCTTGTAATTCGATTTATCAATGTGCTTGAGCATTGGTTCAAACACGTTGATTTTTTTGATAGAGTCTGGGAGTAATGTCAAAATATTTTCCATTTCATTTCTCCGTCCGATATTCGGATAAAGAGGATTCAAAAAAGGATGAATGACCAAAATGAAATCGCTGTTATTTGCTTTGCATAAACTATCGGTCTTGATAACACAGCTCGCAATAGAGCGTATGGCTAAAGGGGATTCTTTTTTGATTTGTGCGGGAGAAAGAAAAATAGGATTATACTGCAAAACAAAGTGGAGGAAAAAACGCAGCACGAGACAATGTTTGTAATACGGCTCGAACCAAGGAGCCGGTTTATATTGTGTGGTCCCATCATTTTTAAAACGTTCAAATTCACCGCGAGAAATCACATCATCCAAATCAGAAGCGTTGAGCGACATAATAACAACATTAGGATTTAACGGCAATAATTTATCGCGCAATAAAACATACTGATAAAAAGGATCGCTGCCTGATGCTCCGCAATTATAAACGCGTATTGCCAAAGTATCCTTTTGCAGATTTTTTTGCAATAAATTTGGCCAAGTGCTATCGGCAGGAGCACCAACTCCTTCTACAAACGAGTCGCCTAATACCAAAAAACGTTTTTTGTTTTTATCGGTAAGCGTGTCAAATTCTGTGTCGCGAAATCCCCAACTATTGGCGATGGTCAGGTAGTGAAACTCCTTTCTGTCTTTTCTTCGCTCCCTTTCACTTTTGTACGTAATGGTATCGCCTCGTTGCTCATAAGGTTGCATTCGGCAATACCAGGTGGGAACAATTTGTTTATAATAACTTATATAGGCTCCTTGTGTTTTCTCCGTGTATGTTTTACACGCTCCGATAGCGCGTAGTGCTATCTCCAGCAAAATCAAAAACAGCATCAATAAACTGCCGGCAAAAATTCCTTTTTTGAGCCAATTCATAAGGACAAATCTTGTCAATTAAAAGTAATATCAAAAAATGAGGGCTTTGAAATTTCAAAGCCCTCGAAAAAACGAGCACGATGGCTTATGTTTTTACACCGCTTTCGGTGCGGCTGCTTTTATTTCTTCGCTGGCTTCTGATGAATATTTTGCAAAGTTTTTGTTGAATTCCACCGCTAACTCATTTGCTTTTTTGTCGTACAGCGAAGCATCAGACCAAGCCGTACGCGGGTTCAGTACTTCACTCGGAACCCCTTCAGCTGATGTAGGAATGGAAATGCCAAATACCGGGTGAGTTTCATATTGTACATTATCCAATTTACCCGTCAAGGCCGCTGTAATCAATGCGCGCGTGTGTGGCAAACTCATTCGTTTTCCAACACCATATTGGCCACCCACATAGCCTGTGTTCAATAACCACACTTTAATGTTCGGATTTTCATTCAGTTTTTCGCCCAAAAGTTGCGCATATTTAGTTGGATGTAACGGCAAAAATGCGGCTCCGAAACAAGCAGAGAAAGTTGTTTGTGGTTCGGTAACGCCTACTTCCGTTCCGGCTACTTTAGAAGTAAATCCCGAAAGGAAATAATACATCGCCTGTCCCACATTCAAACGCGAAAGTGGAGGTAATACACCAAACGCATCATAAGTCAAAAAGAATATGTTTTTTGGTTCACCACCGATTGATTTTGGTAACGCATTTTCAATAAAGTTAATTGGATAAGAAACGCGGGTGTTTTCTGTTTTGCTGGTAGATTTATAATCCACCACGCGAGTGTTTGGATAAAAATCAATATTTTCCAAAATAGCCCCGTGTTTTACTGCGCGGAAAATATCCGGTTCTTTTTCAGCCGAAAGGTCAACGCATTTTGCGTAGCAGCCACCTTCAAAATTGAAAACAGCATCTTTGGTCCAACCGTGTTCGTCATCGCCAATCAGCGGACGGTTCGGATCAGCAGAAAGTGTTGTTTTCCCTGTTCCGGAAAGTCCAAAAAATAAGGCCGTGTCGCCTTCTTTGCCTACGTTTGCGGAGCAGTGCATACTCAATACTTTGTGGTCGTGCGGCAACACATAATTCAAAACAGAGAAAATCCCTTTTTTAATTTCTCCTGTGTAAGCAGTGCCGCCAATAATGACGATTCGTTTTGTGAAATTAATGACTGCAAAATTATGCTGACGCACTCCGTCTTCTTTCCCATTTGCCAAGAATGCAGGAGCTTGTACAATCAACCAATCCGGTTTAATTGTTTCCAACTCTGATGCCTCCGGGCGCAAAAACATATTGCTTGCAAATAGATTTGCCCAAGGAGTGCTCGTAACAACTCGTACATTCAGACGGTAGTTTTCATGTGCACAAGCATAACTATCACGCACAAATACATCTTTCCCGCTGAAGTAAGCCGTGATTTTTGCATACAAATTATCAAAAACAGAAGGCTCTACCGGAATGTTGAATTTGCTGTTCCAATCCACTGAGTCTGTAGTAATAGCATCTTTTACAATAAATTTATCGTTTGGAGAGCGACCGGTAAATTCTCCTGTATCCACCGACAACGCACCTGTACTGCTCAGTACTCCTTGGTTGCGTTTAATCGTTTCTTCAATGAGTTGTTCAGGATTTAAATTCCAGTACTGATTGGCTGTTTTGGTAATGCCAATAGCTGCTAAATAGTCGCTTTTGTTTGACATAAAAAGATTGTTTTTGAGTAAAAGTGGGGCAAACCTAATAAAAAAAACGAGTCCCACAGCGTATGTAAGCTGTGGGACTCAAAAGATTTGCACACCCTATGTGCTTAATTTTTAGCAATTAAAAATCATCCACCGAAGTGTTTTTCTTGTAGGCTTCCGTAGCTTGCCAGTTAGACTCTATTTTTAACTCAAACTTTACACGATCATATTCTCCGAGCGTAAAGGTTACATCTTTTACTTGCCATTGTTTGTAATTTACGCCATCTACGCGACTTTCGTTTTTGTGTGGACCAAATTTATACTGCAAGATAAAAGCGGTTTGAGCGGCATCTTCTTTTGGGCCTTCCAATAGCGCTTTGTAAAAGCGGTTTTCATCGTTAAAAATATAGCTTACACGAGTAAGGCGAACATTGCCGAGAGTCATATCGTCATTGGAAATATAGTAAGTGTTAGGAGCGAGTGCATTTTTGTCTTTCAAAAATTCTATTTTTTTCCCGTCTACGTATACAGAGTCTTTGGGTGCGCCCCAAGGGATATTTCGAAACTGTGTAATGCTTTTCTCTGTTTCTTGTGCAACAAGAGCGAGAGATGCAGCAATAAAAATTATAGAGAATAAATGCTTCATATTTTTTGTTTTTTGAATTAATACGTGGCGAATATGTGAAATTGTTTGAAAAGGTGGATTTTCGTATTATTGAATTTCTCAACATGACAAAACGGCTGCCGAAAGAAAGCTACACTCAAAAAATATTTTGCAAATTGGAATGTTTGTGTAGTTTCGCAGTCCAAATTTATTAATTCACCCAGTCCTTAAATTCATTTTAAGTAAAATGGCAACAAAGATTAGACTTCAACGTCACGGTCGCGGTAAAAGACCGTTTTTCACAATCGTAGTAGCGGATTCCCGCGCGCGCAGAGATGGTAAATTCATCGAACGCATTGGCGATTATAACCCAGTGACATCACCTGCGGTTATCAATTTGAACATTGAAAAAG
>JAEYZB010000002.1 GCA_023428205.1 Bacteroidota bacterium
GGGTGATTCGTTGGCAGTAGGCGATTCAATGCAAGTGGCCGTGACAGATTCGGTAGAAATGGCGGACAGCGAAATTAAAGACAAAATCAATTATCAGGCGGACGATTCCATTGTGTATGATTTAGACAGCAAAATGATGTTTTTATACAATAAGGCAGTCATGACGTATGAGCAAACGAAATTGAATGCAGATTCAGTGGCCTTTGATTGGAACACATTTACGCTTTATGCAGACGGGAAAACCGACAGCACGGGCGAACGGCAGGGCGAACCTATTTTTAGTGAAGGCGACAAGGACTATAAATCGTCAAAGATGGCATACAACTTTCGTTCTAAACGCGGGAAAGTATATGACGTTTACACGCAAGAAGGCGATTCCTATTTGCAAAGTCAAGCGGTAAAACGCTTGGAGAATGAGGATTGGTTTGGATTGCACAATAAATATACAACCTGTAATCAGGAACATCCGCACTATTATTTCAAGGCAAAAAAAATAAAACTTATTCCGAAAAAACTCATCGTGACAGGCCCTACGAATTTGGTGGTGGCCGATGTGCCGACTCCACTTTATTTGCCTTTCGGGATTTTTCCCGTAAAACAAGGAAGACGTTCGGGAATCATTTTTCCGCAGTTTGGAGAAGATGCGCAGAATGGATTTTTCCTAAAACAGTTTGGCTATTTTTGGGCAATTAACGATAACCTTTCGCTCAAAACAACAGCCGATGTTTATACCAGCGGCACCTTTGCATTATACCCGACTCTCAGTTATATCAAAATGTATCAATTTTCGGGAAGTGTGGGTCTGGCTTGGATTCGTACGATGCCGAGAGACCCTGATGTGCCCGATGCTTCCGCTCGAAACGATTTTCGTTTTGCATGGACATTCAACTTAGACCAGAGAGCTGCACCGACTCATACGTTTAATGCTGCTGTAAATTTTCTCACCAGTTCCTATTTGCGGGCGCAACGTTCCGCTACTATGGACAACCAAATCATGGAAACGTCATTTAGTTCCAACGTGAACTATATGAAAATTTTTCCGCGCGTTCCCTATTTATCGCTATCGCTTTCCTTGGCGCACTCGCAAAATATCGCGACCAAGCAATTCAGCGTTTCGTTTCCCGTCTTTCGTGTCAACGTTTCGCGGGTAACGCCTTTTCGAGCTAAAGTCAGTACGGGAAAACAGAAGTGGTACGAAAGTATTGGTATTACGTACAATTTTGAAGCGAAGAATGTTTTGAATACCTACGATTCTTTAGTTTTTAAAGCCGATGCGCTGAAACGAATGCAATATGGTATTAATCAAAACTTAAGTATTGACGCACCTTTCACCGTGGCGAAATATTTGAATATTACGCCTGCACTTCGCTACACGGAGCGTTGGTATTTTAAACAAATCAATAAATCATGGATGAATCAGGATTTAATCATCCGCAATCCTGACGGTACGACATTCGTTCTGCCGAATGGCGCAAGTTATGTGAAGTCAGATACTTCGTTCGGGTTTCATGGTGTTCGCGACTTTGATGCAAGCCTTACGTTTACCACCAAAGTTATCGGGATATACAAGTTTAAGGGGAAATGGATAAAAGGATTTCGCCATATTTTCACGCCATCGGTTACGGCAAACTATCAACCGGATTTCGGCAGCAATATGTGGGGCTATTATCAAACGATACAAGGCGATATTCAAAATAAAAATCCACTTACGTATTCGCGTTATGAGGGCAGTATTTACGGAACGCCTTCATCGGGCGCGGTGGGCGCAGTGAATATAAACTTGGCGAATAACTTTGAAGCGAAAATTTTCTCGAAAAGTGACACAGTAAAACACGAAAAAAAGATTGCTCCGTTGGAACGTTTCAATATCAGCGGAGGGTACAATTTTGCGGCAAAAACGAACAAGGTGAACTACATAACGATGAACGGAAATATGCGTGTGTTGGAAAATATTTCAGGTTCATTTAATGTGGTGCTTGACCCTTATGCTTTGGATTCTGCAGGACGAAGAAGCAACACGTTTCAGTATTCTCTTGATAAAAAATTGCTGCGTTTTCAAAGTGGAAACGTTTCTGTCAATGCTACTTTTCAGGGAAAGAGCAAAGGCGGAACAACAGAAGCGACCAAGGGCTTTGTGAAACGCGACTATGTGTCGTACGATCCTTATTTGTATTATGATTTTAATATTCCTTGGCGAGTTTCGGCATCGTACACCTTCAACGTTTCGGCATCGAGAACAGCCGACCAACAGCGCGATACGCTGTTGCTCACGCAGTCGCTTTCATTTAATGCCGATGTGAATATCACGGCAAACTGGAAAGTGGCGGTCAGCAGCGGTTTTGACTTCCGTGCCAAACAACTGACGCTTACGAATGTTCAGGTGATGCGCAATCTGCACTGCTGGGAATTGAGTTTCAATTGGACGGCATTCCCGCTGCAATATCAACAGTTCGCCATAGAGCTCCGTATTAAATCGGATATGTTGAAAGATTTAAAATTGACGAAGAAGCAGAACCCGACCTATTTCTATAATTGATAAAGATGGATTGTTATTGAAATGGGTGATACTTCGACAAACTCAGTAACCAAAAACGAGCAAGATTTAAGTGGAACGGTCATTTTAAATACTTTTGAGAAAATAAGACAACATAGATTTTAAAATTCTAATGTATAGAAGGCAATATAGTCATCAATAATACTTGCAGAAACAGGCAGATAAAATACTCCAACTATGAAATTACCACTCCACGATAAAAAATTTCTCTTTTTACTTTTCGCAATTACAATGGTTGTTGCGTTAGAGGTTTTATCCATTATTGGTGTTCATATACCCATGCCTTATGCCCCGTTTGTTTTTGCCGTTTTCATTTTTGGAATTGGTTATAATGTTTTGTGGAGTGGCGTAAAAGCCATTTTCAAGTTTCAATTTAGCAGTATCAATTTGCTGATGACTATTGCCGTTATCGGGGCGTTTTATTTGGGTGAATATCCTGAAGCGGCAGTTGTGATTGTACTATACGTATTAGGGGAACGGCTGGAAGATATTGGAATCGAAAATTCAAAATCGGCATTAGATAAATTGGTGAAAAAAGCGCCAAAGACGGCTTTCGTAAAAGCGTTGAATGAAAATGTTCTTATTGATAGAATCGCGATTGGAACTA
>JAEYZB010000030.1 GCA_023428205.1 Bacteroidota bacterium
ATATTCTATATCTTCGTAATACCCTTAAAGCGAACTCTTATGAAAACACAACTTTTACTTATCTCTATATTTCTACTGATGCTTTCAGTAGGTTGCGAAAAAGACCTTCCGAACAACAACATAGTTATCCTTCCTACAGATACATTTCCTCGAAATATGGAATTTACTGTGATATACAAAGGAGGAAAAAGTGGCGGTGTTCCTCTTTGGGGTAGTGGAGAGAGAAGGAGTTACATTATAAATAATGATAGTGCTTGGAATTTTATTCGGAGCGAGATAACGATGCCGGACTCCATAGCTACAATAGATTTTGATAGTAATACAGTTCTTGTCGTATTAGATTATCTAAAGCCATCATTACCCTCCCCCATTAATGTTCTAAGTATTGCTGAGTATAGGGATAGTGTTGTAGTTAAAATAGAGAGTATTTGTTGCGGGATACTACATACTCCTGTTCATTCATGCGAAATAATAAAAACTACGAAGTTTGATAAGGCGGTGTTTTTGGAGGAATAAATTGGTTTAGTCCTTTCATAGTTCAACACCACTGGTGCGAGCAGGGAAAATAGTGATTGAGAAGTAAGTAGAAGAGATATTAATTATCCCTGTCGCGCAAAAACGCTGCTAAATCACGGAGTGGTTGTTTTCGGTTTTCTGCCACATCTATTCCTGCCAGTTTTTTCAACCCCTTTTGATAATAGCTTTCCATTAATTTTCGGGCATATTCTTTCGCTCCCGTTTTTTCCATAAGCGCGATTACGCCTTCTACTTTTTTTCGGTTATTCTTTTCCTGCAAAAGACTTTTCAATTCCCGCTTTTGCGCTGCGGTAGCCAACTCTATTGTTTTAATAAGAAGCAGCGTTTTCTTATTCAATAAAATATCTCCGCCCTTGATTTTTCCTACTTTTTTCGGTTCTCCAAACGCATCTAAAAAATCATCTTGCAGTTGAAATGACAAGCCCAAATTCAACCCAAATTCATAAATCTGTTTTTGTTGTTTTTGTGTCGCATCGGCCACCCACGCACCCATTTGCAAAGCGGCAGCCAACAGCACTGAAGTTTTCCCGCGAATCATTTCGAGATACTCTTTTTCCGTAACCGTGTCCATTCTTTCAAATTCCATATCGAGCGATTGCCCCTCTATCACTTCCAACACCGTTTTATTGAAAATCGCTTCTAACTCCGAAAGCTTTTTTTTAGGTGTTGCGGAAACATATTTATTCGCACTTGCAAACATCGCATCTCCTGTATTGATTGCAACATTGATACCATATAATTTATGCACCGTTGCGTTTCCTCTGCGTGTATCGGCACTGTCCATTATATCATCGTGAACGAGCGTTGCGTTGTGATAAAGCTCCACCGCCAAAGCTGTTGGCAGCGAGGCTTTCAGGTTGCCGCCAAACAAATCGCATGCCAATAGCGTAAGTGCCGGACGAACGCGCTTGCCATTCATTTCCATAATATATTTCAATGCCCGATACACATCATATCGCACATCAAATTTTTGTTTAGCGTAATATTTTTCAAATAACGCAATCGCTTCTTCGTACGTTTTCATTACTTATATTTTTTCATCACACGATCCAGTTCGCGTTTAGTGTCTTTTTCTTTTATCGAATCGCGTTTGTCAAACGATTTTTTGCCTCGGCAAAGTCCTATTTCCATTTTCAAAAAGCCGCGCTCATTCGTAAATAATTTCAACGGAATAATGCTCACGCCTCGCTCTTTTACTTTCGCCTCTATTTTAGCCAGCTCTTTTTTTTTCAGTAATAGTTTTCGCACCGAAAGCGGGTCGTGGTTCGTGAATACCGCCTTATCATAAATCGGAATATTCATGTTTTTCACCCACAATTCGCCTGCCTTAAAATAGCAATACGATTCGCCTATCGAACAGCCGTTTTCGCGAATGGATTTTATTTCCGAACCCGCCAAAACTATGCCTGCCGAATACCGCTCCAACACTTCGTATTCAAACGAAGCTTTGCGATTAACGACTTCTATCTTTTTCTGTATTTCTTTTTTTGCCACTACTTATACGAATCAAACAGCCGATTCAATTTTTCTTTCAAAATAATTTTCTGTCCCGTGCGTCCTTTTGCTATCAAGCGTTCACCTACTTTTGCGGTAAATGAACAATTAATCGTATTGCCGAAAAGTTCGTCAATTTGCGCCTCAAAAACCACTTCTTCCCCAACAAATGCCGGAGCAAGATGCTCCACATTCACAAATGTTCCAATGCCCTCCTCATTTTTTTCAACCATTTCCAACACAAACAAACGTCCCGCCCATTCCGCATCTCGCGCAATGGCAAATGTCGCATACACCGAATGAACCGTTTCGCCATGAAAAGCGGCAACGTCCTCGTTTTTTACCACCGTTTGGTAGCGTTTTTTGTCACCAATTTGAAATACGGAGATCATGAAAGGGGCGAAAGTAATCAATTAGCCATTAAATTTTACGAATGGCGGATTGTTCGAAGCCAACTCCTGTCAACTTACGACTATATTTCTATTTTCGCACGAAACAAGTTTTTTGTGGCAAAGCAGAAAAAAGGTCCCCCGAAAAAACGAGCAGAAGAAGCTGTAGCTGTTGAACAGCACACAAAGCGCCCTCCGCTATGGTCAAAAAATCGTTTTTTGCCATACGGCATTATAGCGCTGTTTACGTTTTTGATTTACTCCAATAGTTTGCTCAACACTTACGCCATTGACGACACGATGGTTTTGACCGACAACACCTACACAAAAAAAGGCGTGGCGGGAATCAAAGACATTTTCACACATGATGCGTTCGTTGGATTTTTTGGCGAAAAGGGAAGTAAGCTCGTTACGGGCGGACGCTATCGCCCACTATCTATCGCGACCTTTGCGGTGGAATACGAAATTTCCCGAAAATGGAAAGGCGACACGCGTGATGAAATAACTGATAAAAACATTATTCTCGGAGAAGACGATAAGTTTCTTGCTCCCGCATTCAGTCATTTTATCAATATCCTTTTATTCATTCTCACATGCTTTTTGCTGTACCGCATTTTGAAAAATGTGTTACCGAAAAAGGAACAGCCGTTTTATTTTTCACTGGCGTTTATCGCGACTATGCTTTTCGCTGCTCACCCCATCCACACCGAAGCCGTTACAAACATCAAGGGGCGTGATGAAATTATGGGTTTGCTGTTTGCGCTCGCAGCCTTGCAGTGCTCTTTGTTGTACGTAGATAAAAAGAAAATCGGTTGGTTATTCTTATCTATCGTTTTGTTTTTTCTCGGATTGTTGGCAAAAGAAAACGTGATTACCTTTTTGGCAATTGTGCCGCTGACTTTTTATTTTTTCAAATACAAACAAGGTGAAAAATTAGCCCCATATTTTGTGAGCACAATCGTGCTCGTTTTTTCAACCGCTTTGTATTTGGTGCTGCGAAACGCTTACACCGAATCGGGTATTACGGCTGATTCTACAGAAATTCTGAATAATCCGTTTGCCTTTACCAACGGTAGTTTTGAATTGCGCTACGCCACCATTATTTACACCTTTCTGCAATATTTTAAATTGCTGTTGTTCCCGATTTGGCTTACGCACGATTACTACTACAATCAAATTCCGTATCGTGAATTTGCCGATGTGGGCGTGTTGTTTTCGGTTGCGGTAAATGTTGCGTTGGTTGTTTACGCGCTTGTGAACTTGCCGAAAAAAACGATTCCGTCTTATGCGATTTTGTTTTACTTCATTACGTTTTCTGTTGTTTCCAATGTGCTGTTTACAGTCGGCATTTTGATGAATGAACGTTTTATGTTTTTCAGCTCGGTGGGGTTCAGTCTTTTGCTTGCTTATTTTCTGATAGAATGGTCGAAAAAAACGAGCACATCAACTAAAACGTTATCCGTAATGTTTGGGATAATTTTGTTGCTGTATGGAGCGCGAACCTTTGCGCGAAA